>NZ_JBHYMK010000001.1:7617-66575 GCF_042743065.1 Streptomyces sp. NPDC058872 | reverse complement strand
CGGACCGCCGGCGGACGGGGGGTGGCCCCGGGGACGGCCGGCCCGGGGGCCACCCCCTTCGCCGCGCCCCGGGGCGCGGGCGCTGCTCCTACAGGCCGTCGAGGAAGGCCAGCGCCACCGACCAGGTCCGCTCGGCCGCCTCCTCGTCCCAGTCGGGCAGCTCGGGGTCCGTGTAGATGTGCCCCGCCCCCCGGTAGCGGTAGACCTCCACCTCCGCCCCGGCCCTGCGCATCTGGAGGTACCAGGAGGACAACCAGTCGTCGGTCTCGAAGGGGTCCGGCTCGGCCACGTGCAGTTGGACCGGCAGCTCGTCGACCGAGGCCGACTCCGCGAGGTCCGAGGTGCCGTGGAACAACAGCAGTCCGCGCGCCTTCTCGTCCCCGAGCGCCAAGGTCTGCGCGATCGAGGCCCCGAGGGAGAGGCCCATGTAGACCAGCCCCCGCTCGGAGTAGGGAGCGGCGGCCAGGACCGCCCGCTTGAGCAGCTCGTCCTTGCCGATCTCGTCCCGGAGCGCCACGCCCTCCTCCACGGTCCCGACCGTCCGGCCCCCGTAGAGGTCCGGGGTCCAGACCTGGTGCCCGGCGGCCCGGAGCCGCTCGGCGGCGGCCTCGACGGAAGGGGTCAGCCCGTAGGCCGAGTGGAAGAGCATGATGTCCATGCGCTCCATCCTGCCACCCGCCGCCGGCGGGCCCCGGCCACCGCCCGTCACCGCATGCTGCGCACGTCCAGCTGCCGCAGCACCCGGTCCACCACCTCGGGGTCGACCCCCGGCTCGCTGCGCGCCGAGAGGACCTCGTGCCGGGCCGCCGACATCAGCTCCCGCTGGATCCGCTGCACCGCCTTGAACCTCTTCGTGCGCTCCACGAACGCGGCCCGCCGCTCGTCGTCCACCATGTCGGGACTGATCCGCGCCCCGATGTCGTACGCCCCGCGCAGCAGTCGCTCCTGCACCTCCTCGGGAAGCTCCTCCACCTCTTCGATCTCCTTGAGCCGGCGCTTGGCCGCCTTCGCCGCCCGGACGGCGAGCCGGCGCTCCAGGGCCCGCTCGGCATCGGTGTCGGCCCGCACCCCGAGCCGCTTGACCAAGGACGGCAGGGTGAGCCCCTGGAAGACGAGCGTGGCGATGATCACACAGAAGGCGATGAAGACGATCTCCTCGCGGCCGGGGAAGGGGGCTCCGTCCTCGGTGCGGAGCGGAATGGCGAGGGCCAGCGCGACCGAGGCCACCCCGCGCATCCCCGCCCACCACATGACGACGGTCTCCCGCCAGCTCATGGGGATCTCCTCGTCGACGTCCCGGAGCCCGTGCAGCTTCTTCGCCAGCCAGGTGGCGGGGAGCAGCCACAGCAATCTGACCCCGACGACCACGCCGACCACGGCGGCGCCCCAGCCGAGCATCTGCCGGCCGCGCCCCTCGGCCACCCCGAAGACCTGGACGAGTTCCAAACCGATGAGGCCGAAGGCGATGCCGGTGACGAGGGTGTCGACGATCTGCCAGAAGGTCTGTCCCGCGAGGCGCCCCATGACGTCGTCGGCGTCGGCCGCGTGCTCGGCCAGGAAGAGCGCGGTGACCAGGACGGCAAGCACTCCGGAGCCGTGCAGTTCCTCGGCGAGGACGTAGCTCACGAAGGGGACGAGGAGCGTCAGGCCGGTCTGCAGGGTGGCGTCACCGAGGAGGCCGATCAGCTTGTGGGACAGCCAGCCGAGCGCCAGCCCCACGATCACGGCGACCACGGCGGAGAGCACGAACTCGCCGAGCGCCTCGGGCCAGGAGAAGGCACCGCTGACGGCGGCGGCGACCGCCACGTGGTAGAGCACGATCGCGGTCACGTCGTTGAAGAGGCCCTCGCCCTCCAGGATCGACACGAGCCGGCGGGGCAGTCCGAGCGAGCCCGCGACGGCGGTCGCGGCGACCGGGTCCGGAGGTGCGACGAGGGCGCCGAGCACGAACGCCGCGGCCAGTGGGAGGCCGGGCACCAGCGCGTGCGCCACCGTGCCGACGGCGGCCGTGGTGACGAAGACCAGGGCCACCGCGAGCAGGAAGATGGGCCGCTTGTTGGCTGCGAACTGTCGCCAGGAGGTCCGCTGCACCGAGGCGTACAACAGGGGCGGCAGCACCAGCGGGAGGATGAGCTCGGGCGGGATCTCGACGTTCGGCACGAACGGCAGGAAGGCCAGCACGATCCCGACGAGGGTCATCAGGACGGGCGCGGGAAGCCCCAGCCGGTCGCCGAGGGGCACGGTGAGCAGGGCACCGAGGAGCAGCAGGAAGAGCAGGGCCAATTGATCCACGGCCCCACCCTGCCACGTACGTCCGTTTTGGGACTGAAGGCCCCGTTTTTAAAGCTTTCTGCGCATCGCCCGGTGCGGCATGCCCGCGTCGGGGAACTCGGGGCCGTACGCCTCGTAGCCGAGGCGCTCGTAGAAGCCCGTCGCCTGTGTCTGTGCGTGCAGGTCGACCGCGGCCAGGCCCCGGTCGCGCGCCGCGTCCTCGATCGCCCGGACCACGGCGGCGCCCACCCCGAGGCCTCGTGCCGCCTTGGTGACCGCGAGCCGGCCGAGGGAGCCGACCGAGGCGTCGGCGCCGGTCTTGCCGACCGCGTCCGCCCCGTACAGCAGGCGCCCGGTGCCGAGCGGAAGCCCGTCCGTGCGGACGGCGAGGACGTGCACCGCCGTGGCGTCGTACGGGTCGTACTCCAGCTCCTGTGGAACCCCCTGCTCGATGACGAACACCTCCCGGCGGACCGCGAAGCAGTCCTCCCGATCGGCGTCGCCCACGGCCTCCCGCACGACGTACGCGACGGTCACCGGCTCTCCGCCTCGATCCGGTCCAGGGCCTTCTGCAGGTCCTCGGGGTAGGTGCTGGCGAACTCGACCCAGGAACCGTCACCGGGGTGCTCGAAGCCGAGCCGGACGGCGTGCAGCCACTGCCGGGTCAGACCGAGGCGCTTGGCCATGGTCGGGTCGGCCCCGTAGGTGAGGTCGCCGACGCAGGGGTGGCGGTGCGCAGACATGTGCACCCGGATCTGGTGGGTGCGCCCCGTCTCCAGCTTGATGTCGAGCAGCGAGGCCGCCCGGTACGCCTCGATGAGGTCGTAGTGCGTCACGGAGGGCTTGCCGTCCGCGGTGACCGCCCACTTGTAGTCGTGGTTCGGGTGCCGGCCGATCGGAGCGTCGATGGTGCCGCTCATCGGGTCGGGGTGCCCCTGGACGAGCGCGTGGTAGCGCTTGTCGACCGTGCGCTCCTTGAACTGGCGCTTGAGCGAGGTGTACGCGTACTCCGACTTCGCGACCACCATCAGGCCGGAGGTGCCGACGTCGAGGCGGTGCACGATGCCCTGGCGCTCCGCGGCGCCGGAGGTGGAGATGCGGTAGCCGGCGGCGGCGAGACCGCCGATGACGGTGGTGCCGGTCCAGCCGGGGCTGGGGTGGGCGGCGACGCCGATCGGCTTCGTGATCACGACGATGTCGTCGTCGTCGTGGACGATCTCCATGCCCTCGACGGGCTCGGCGACGATCTGTACCGGCGCCGGCGCGCCCGGCATCTCGACCTCGAGCCATGCGCCACCGCTGACCCGCTCGGACTTGCCGACGACCGAACCGTCGACCTGGACCTTCCCTGCGGCGGCCAGTTCGGCCGCCTTCGTACGGGAGAACCCGAACATGCGGGCGATGGCGGCGTCGACGCGCTCGCCCTCCAGGCCATCGGGAACGGGCAGCGTGCGGATCTCGGGACTCGTGCTCACCCGTCGAGTATGCCTTGTGTCGGAAGCGGTCAGTCCTTGTGGACGGTGCCGTCCGGGTCCAGGCCCCGGAACGAGAGGAGGACGATCAGGATGCCTCCGCAGACGATCGCCGAGTCGGCCAGGTTGAAGACCGCGAAGTGCGCGGGGGCGATGAAGTCCACGACCGCGCCCTCGAAGATCCCCGGCGAACGGAAGATCCGGTCCGTCAGGTTCCCGAGCGCACCACCGAGCAGCAGGCCGAGCGCGATCGCCCAGGGCAGGCTGTAGAGCTTTCGCGCCAGACGGATGATGACCACGATCACGGCGACCGCGATGCAGGTGAAGATGATCGTGAAGGCCTCGCCCATGCCGAAGGCGGCACCCGGGTTCCGGATGGCGTCGAGCCGCAGCAGGTCACCGACCAGCTGGATCGGCTCGCGGCCCTCCAGCTCGGCGACGACCAGCATCTTGCTGCCGAGGTCGAGCAGGTAGGCCAGCACGGCCACGACGAACAGCGCGACGATCCTCCGCCTGCCCCGGGGCCGCTCCTCGGGAGCGGCCGTGTCGTCGGGGGCCGGCGTGCCGTCGTGGGCCTGCGTCTCGTCGGCGGGGGCCGTCCCGTCGGCCCCTGCTGAATCCGGCGTACCGATGATGCGCTCCGCCTCTGCCACGTGAGTGAGTCCCTAGACCTCGATGTCCGACCGTGCACCGAGGGTACGGCACGGGCGTGCGGGACCGGCAGCGGAGACCGTCAGCCGCGCCGCTCCTGCCGTTGCTTGTCCTGCACGCAGAGCGTGGCCCGCGGGAAGGCCTGCATCCGCGCCTTCCCGATCGGCTTGCCGCACACCTCGCACAGGCCGTACGTGCCCGCGTCGAGCCGCTCCAGGGCGTGCTCGGTCTGCTCCAGCATCTCGCGGGCGTTCGCCGCGAGGGCCAGCTCGTGCTCGCGGGTGATGTTCTTGGTCCCCGTGTCGGCCTGGTCGTCCCCGGCTCCGTCGCCGGAGTCCCACATCAGGCCGGTCAGCTCCTCCTCGGAGTGGGCGAGCTCGCTGCGGAGCCTCAGCACCTCCGCCTGGAGTTCGTTGCGGGCCTCCGCCACCTCCTCCGGCGTCCAGGGTTCCTCTCCGGGACGCACCGCGAGTTCGTCGGCGCCCGCCGGGGCCGCCGCTTCGTCCTCGACGGTCGTGACGCCCCCCGCGGTCTTCTTCGCTGCCACCGACCTGGCTCCTGTCTGCTTCTTCGCGGCGGGCGCCTTCTTGGCGGCCGCCGCCTTCGCCGTCGGCTTCTTCGCCGTGGTCCTCTTCGCCGTGGTCCTCTTCGCCGTGGACGTCCCCGCGGGGGCCTCCGCGCCGGTCTTCCGCGTGTCGCCGTCGCCGTCGCCGGAAGCGCCGCCCGCAGCCTTCCCCGCCGGCTCCCCGGCCGTCTGCGTGGCCTTCTTCCCGACCGCCTTCGTGGCCTTCTTCCTGCCGGCCGCCGGCTTCTTCGCCACCGCCGACTTCTTCCCGGCCACGTCCTTGGCTCCTTCGGCGGCACCGGTGGGGCCGGTGGCCGATGACTTCTTCGCAGCGGTCTTCTTCGCCACCATGTCGCGGCCCCTTCACATTTTGTGATCTTGCTCGCGCACCGTGCTGGGACGATAAATCGGCCCCGGGCCCTCGGCAACGGGGCACGCCGCCGTTCCCGCCCGCCCCGCTCCCCGCGGGACGGGCCCGTCCCGTTCGTACCCGGCTCCCCGGCAGGTCACCCGTCCCGCCGCTCCCCCGGATGGCCGCATCAGAAGTCCGACCGGGTCGGTGTGGCCATTCGGGTCACGGAAAAACCGGTCCGCCGTCCGCCCCGGCGCCCCGTACACTGGGGCCAGCGAAAGGCGTGGACGGGGACGAGTAGCGTCGCAAGCAGCCATGAGCGACCCGGGGACGGTGAGAGCCCGGGGGCGAGCCCGATGTGAAGCATCACCCCGGAGCCGTCGGAAGAAAGCCGCGGTGACAAGCGGTGACTAGAACCGGCTTCGCGACCCCAATGAGGGGGCTCGGGACGATCACGTCCGGGGCCAAGGAGGGTGGTACCGCGGGAGCAGCGCTCTCGTCCCTCCGACGGAAGAGAATCGTCCGCCGGAGGAAGATCGATGTCGCAGTACCGTCAGGTGCCAGCCCAGGTCGACCTGCCCGCGCTTGAGCACGCCGTGCTCGATTTCTGGCGCGAGAGCAAGGTCTTCGCGAAGACCCTGGAACAGTCCGAGGGACGCCCCGAGTGGGTGTTCTACGAGGGCCCGCCCACCGCCAACGGCATGCCCGGTGCCCATCACATCGAGGCCCGGGTCTTCAAGGACGTCTTCCCCCGCTTCCGGACCATGCGCGGCTACCACGTGGCCCGCAAGGCCGGCTGGGACTGCCACGGCCTGCCGGTCGAGCTCGCCGTCGAGAAGGAGCTCGGCTTCTCCGGCAAGAAGGACATCGAGGCCTACGGAATCGCCGAGTTCAACGCCAAGTGCCGCGAGTCCGTGACCCGGCACACCGATGCCTTCGCCGAGCTGACGACCCGGATGGGCTACTGGGTCGACCTCGACGACGCGTACCGGACCATGAACCCCTCGTACATCGAGTCGGTCTGGTGGTCGCTCAAGCAGATCTTCGACAAGGACCTGCTGGTCCAGGACCACCGCGTCGCCCCCTGGTGCCCCCGTTGCGGCACCGGCCTCTCGGACCACGAGCTGGCCCAGGGGTACGAGACGGTCGTCGACCCCTCCGTGTACGTGCGCTTCCCGCTCACCTCCGGCCCGCTCGCCGGCAAGGCGGCCCTGCTGGTCTGGACGACGACCCCCTGGACCCTGGTGTCCAACACGGCGGTGGCCGCCCACCCCGAGGTCACCTACGTGGTCGCCACCGACGGCGACGAGAGGCTGGTCGTCGCCGAACCCCTGCTGGAGAAGGCGCTCGGCGAGGGCTGGGTGACCACCGGCGAGTCCTTCACGGGCAAGGACATGGAGCGCTGGACCTACCGGCGCCCCTTCGAGCTGGTCGACTTCCCCGCGCCGGCGCACTACGTCGTCAACGCCGAGTACGTGACGACCGAGGACGGTACGGGCCTGGTCCACCAGTCCCCCGCCTTCGGCGAGGACGACCTCAAGGTCTGCAAGGCGTACGACCTCCCGGTCGTGAACCCGGTCCGCGCCGACGGCACCTTCGAGGAGGACGTGCCGCTCGTCGGCGGCGTCTTCTTCAAGAAGGCGGACGAGGCGCTCACCGCCGACCTGGACGCGCGCGGGCTGCTCTTCCGGCACATCGCGTACGAGCACAGCTACCCGCACTGCTGGCGCTGCCACACGGCCCTGCTCTACTACGCGCAGCCGTCCTGGTACATCCGCACGACCGCGGTCAAGGAGCGCATGCTCCAGGAGAACGAGAAGACCAACTGGTTCCCCGAGTCGGTCAAGCACGGCCGCTTCGGCGACTGGTTGACGAACAACGTCGACTGGGCGCTCTCCCGGAACCGCTACTGGGGCACTCCGCTGCCGATCTGGCGCTGCGAGGACGACCACCTGACGTGCGTGGGCTCGCGCGCGGAGCTGACCGAACTGACGGGCACGGACCAGTCCGAGCTCGACCCGCACCGCCCCTACATCGACGCGGTCACCTTCCCCTGCCCCACCTGCTCGAAGACCGCCACGCGCGTGCCGGAGGTCATCGACGCCTGGTACGACTCGGGTTCGATGCCGTTCGCGCAGTACGGCTACCCGTACCAGAACAAGGAACTCTTCGAGTCCCGCTACCCGGCGCAGTTCATCTCCGAGGCGATCGACCAGACCCGCGGCTGGTTCTACACGCTGATGGCGGTCGGCACGCTGGTCTTCGACAAGTCCGCGTACGAGAACGTGGTCTGCCTGGGCCACATCCTCGCCGAGGACGGCCGGAAGATGTCCAAGCACCTGGGCAACATCCTCCAGCCGATCCCGCTCATGGACCAGCACGGCGCCGACGCGGTCCGCTGGTTCATGGCGGCCGGCGGCTCGCCGTGGGCGGCCCGCCGGGTGGGTCACGGCACGATCCAGGAGGTCGTCCGCAAGACGCTGCTGACGTACTGGAACACGGTGGCCTTCCAGGCCCTGTACGCCCGCACGTCGGCCTGGTCCCCCTCCGCCGCCGACCCGACCCCCGCCGAGCGCACGGTCCTCGACCGTTGGCTCCTCTCCGAACTCCACACCCTGGTGGCCGAGGTCACCGAGGCGATGGAGTCGTACGACACCCAGCGGGCCGGCAAGCTCCTCTCGTCCTTCGTCGACGACCTGTCGAACTGGTACGTGCGCCGGTCGCGCCGCCGCTTCTGGCAGGGCGACAAGGCCGCCCTGCGGACCCTCCACGACGTCATCGAGACGGTGACCCGTCTGATGGCCCCGCTGACCCCGTTCATCACGGAGCGGGTCTGGCAGGACCTCGTGGCGCCGGTGACGCCGGACGCCCCGGAGTCCGTGCACCTCGCCACCTGGCCGGAGGCCGACACCGGCCAGATCGACAAGACGCTCTCGGAGCAGATGCTGCTGGTCCGCCGCCTGGTGGAGCTGGGGCGGGCGACGCGGGCGGAGTCCGGCGTGAAGACGCGTCAGCCGCTGTCCCGCGCCCTCGTGGCGGCGACGGGCTTCTCCGCCCTCTCCCCCGAGCTCCGGGCCCAGATCACCGAGGAGCTGAACGTCTCCTCGGTGGCGTCCCTGTCGGAGGTCGGCGGGTCGCTCGTCGACACGACGGCGAAGGCGAACTTCCGCGCCCTCGGCAAGCGCTTCGGCAAGGGCGTCCAGGACGTGGCCAAGGCGGTCGCGGCGGCGGACGCGGCGGCACTGTCGCTGGCTCTGCGGGACGGAGAGGCACTCCTCTCGGTGAACGGCGAGGAGATCACCGTCACCCCGGAGGAGATCATCATCACGGAGACCCCCCGCGAGGGCTGGTCGGTGGCCTCCGACGCGGGCGCGACGGTCGCGCTCGACCTGGAGATCACTCCGGAGCTGCGGCGCGCGGGGCTCGCCCGTGACGCGATCCGGCTGATCCAGGAGGCCCGCAAGAACAGCGGCCTGGACGTCGCCGACCGCATCGCCCTGCGCTGGCAGGCGGACTCCCCGGAGACGGTGGAGGCCCTGACGGCCCACGCGGGCCTGATCGCGGACGAGGTCTTGGCGACGGACTACGCCCCGGGCGAGGCCGACGCCACCTACGGCTCCCCCTTCACGGACGAGTCCCTGACCCTCACGTTCCGCCTCCGCAAGGCCTGAGCACTGCGTCGAAGGGCCCGGCTCCCCCGAGGAAGGGGGCCGGGCCCTTCGGCGTTCGCCCTCCCGGTTTCCCGGAGCTTGCCGCGAGCGGCTGCTCCGCAGGACCGGGGCGGACGGGTCCGCCGGCGGGGCGCTTCCCCCGGGGGGAGGGAACCGCGGGCCGGGCAGGCCGAAGGGCCGGCCCCCCGGGGAGGGGGACCGGCCCTTCAGACTGCCGTCGGCTACGCGCTCAGCACGCGTGCGAGCCGCGTCAGTTGTCGTCCTCGTCGATCAGGAAGCCCCGCATCGGCGCCGGCGCCTGCTGCATCGGCTGGGGCGCCTGGGGACGGACCGGAGCCATCGGCTGGGTCATCGCCGGGGACATCTGCTGCTGGCCACCGTAGGAGGGTGCACCGCCCATCGACGGCGCGCCGCCCATGCCGCTGCTGCCGCCGTAGGACGGGGCGCTCGCACTCGCCGAGGCCATCGACGGGGCCGGCGGCAGCGAAGCCGTGGCCGGGGTGCGCGGCGGGGCCAGCGAGTCGTCCGCCTGGGTCTCCAGCTGACGCAGCTGCGACTCCAGGTAGGACTTCAGACGCGTGCGGTACTCGCGCTCGAAGCCGCGCAGGTCCTCGACCTTGCGCTCCAGCGTCGCGCGGGCGGACTCGAGGGAGCCCATGGCGACGCGGTGCTTCTCCTGGGCGTCCCGCTCAAGGGCGTCCGCCTTGGCGCGGGCGTCCCGCTCCAAGCCCTCGGCACGGGAGCGCGCCTCGCCGACGATCTTGTTGGCCTCGGAACGCGCCTCGGCGATCGCCTGGTCGGCGGTCTGCTGGGCGAGCGAGAGGACACGCGCGGCGCTGTCGCCGCCGGGGCCCTGGGCGGGCTGCTGCATCTGCTGCTGCGGGTGCCCCATCGGGCCACCCTGCATCGGACCGCCCTGCATGGGGCCACCCTGCATCGGACCGCCCTGCATGGGGCCACCCTGCATCGGGCCACCCTGCATCGGGCCACCCTGCATGGGGCCGCCCTGCATCGGACCGCCCTGCATCGGACCGCCCTGCATCGGACCGCCCTGCATGGGGCCACCCTGCATCGGACCGCCCTGCATGGGGCCACCCTGCATGGGGCCGGCCGGAAGCTGCGGGGCGCCGGAGGGCAGCTGCGGCGGGCCCATCTGCGGCGGCTGCTGCTGGACCGGCGGTCCGGATATGGCCGCGGGCACGGGTGCGCCGGGACCCCCGGGCCCCCCAGGACCCGCCTGGCCCCCTGGGCCTCCCGGTCCGCCGGGACGGTCCTGCGGCTCCGGAGGCTTGCGCATGCCCTGCTGCTGATTCTGCGCGGCGGCACGCGTCGCAGCGGCCAGCTTGGCGCGCAGGTCCTCGTTCTCGCGGAGCAGGCGGGTCAGCTCGGCCTCGACCTCATCGAGGAAGGCATCAACCTCGTCCTCGTCATAACCTTCTCGGAGGCGGACCGTCGTGAACTGCTTGTTCCGCACGTCCTCGGGGGTCAGCGGCATCTCTTCTTCACCTCTACGTAGTCGTCGGCAGTCGGCAAGACCGTATCGTCCACATTCACCTCGTGAAGTTGCTCACGATAGAGATCAAGATGTAGACGATGATCATCAGAACGAAGAAGGACAGGTCGAGTGCCACGCCCCCGAGACGCAACGGCGGGATGAGCCGCCGTAGAAGCTTGAGCGGTGGATCGGTGACAGTGTAGGTGGCCTCAAGGACGACCACCATCGCCTTACCGGGTTGCCATGAACGGGCGAACTGGAAGACGTAGTCCATGACAAGCCGGACGACGAGGAGGACCAGGAAGCACATCAGCACGATGTAGACCACTTGTAGTGCGACGCCCATCCCGCGCTTCCCTCTCCCCTGGCTTCTGTGCTCTCGCTTGTCCGGCCGCCTCGCGACCGGTCCGTCCGGTTCTTGTGTTCTCAGCTCTGGTTGAAGAATCCGCCCTCTGCGATCCGGGCCTTGTCCTCCGCCGTGACATCGACGTTAGCAGGCGACAACAGGAACACCTTCTGCGTCACTCGCTCAATGCTGCCATGGAGCCCGAAGACGAGTCCGGCGGCAAAGTCGACAAGTCGCTTCGCGTCCGTGTCGTCCATCTCCGTGAGGTTCATGATCACCGGAGTGCCCTCGCGGAAGTGTTCCCCGATGGTACGGGCCTCGTTGTAGGTCCGGGGATGCAGCGTGGTGATGCGGTAGGGCTCCCGCTCGGACACGACCTTGGGCATGATCACCGGTGCGCTCTTCTCCAGGCTCGGGCGTTCGGGTGTGATGGACGCCACGGGGGCAATTCGGGCCGGACGACCGCTTTCGGCGAGTACGGGGACGGAATGGGCGACCGGCTCACGAGGGGCCGGCGGTTGCGCCACCCGCACCGGCTCCTCCCGCTCCACCTGGCGCGGGGGGGTGTGACGTCGGTCGCGCTCGGGCTCCGGCTCCAGCTCGGGTTCGAAGTCGTCGTCGGGGTCGAAGCCCCGGCCGTCGTACCCATCGTCCTCCACGAGGCCGAGGTAGACCGCCATCTTGCGCATCGCGCCGGCCATTCTCTGAGTCCTCCGCTCTGTGGTGGATCGGCCTTGTCACCAAGTGCCGGCGATCCACGGGGCACTCCGCCGTTCTGCGGAATGACCATATTTTCTGCTGTGGTCCGACTTGCTTCGCGACGTTACCCGAGCTTCGGGCGGACGCCGAGCACCGCCGTACCGACGCGTACGTGTGTCGCCCCGGCCGCGACGGCCTCTTCGAGGTCCGCGCTCATCCCTGCTGACACCATGTTCGCAGCCGGACGGGTCGCGCGCAGGGCAGTCGACAAATCCATCAGGCGGTCGAAGGCTGCCCGTTGCCGGCCGGCGTACCGCCCCGCCAGCGGGGCGACGGTCATCAGCCCGGCCAGCCGGAGACCGGGGGCCTGGTCCACGGCGTGCGCCAACTCCTCGACCCCGTCCGGCGCGATGCCTCCGCGGTCGCCCCGCTCGCCGGACTCGGCGTCGAGCGCGACCTGGATCAGACAGCCGAGCTCGCGCCCCGCCCTCTCCGCAGCCCCAGAGAGGGCGGAGACGAGCTTCAAGCGGTCGACAGACTGCACCACATCGGCATAACCCACCACGGATCTGACCTTGTTGGTCTGCAGCTGGCCGACGAAGTGCCAGGTCAGGTCGAGGTCGGCGCAGGCCGCCGCCTTGGGGGCGGCGTCCTGGTCCCGGTTCTCCGCGACGTGGCGCACCCCGAGCTCGTGCAGGAGTCTGACGTCGCTCGCAGGGTAGGTCTTGGTGACCACGATCAGGGTCACCTCGTCACGGCCGCGACCGGCAGCGGCGCACGCGGCAGCGATGCGCTCTTCCACCCGGGCGAGGTTCGCGGCGAGTTCCGACTTGCGGTCCGTCATGTCTCTTCTCAGTCCAACCAGACATATCCCGCGAGTCGCCCCGTGGTGCGATCGCGGCGGTACGAGTAGTGGTCGCGCGATTCCAGGGTGCAGACACCGGCGTCCTCGACGTCCCGGACACCGAGCCGCTCCAACTGTGCACGCACTCCGGCACCGACGTCGACGGCGGGAGTGCCCCACGAGGTCTCGGCGCGGGCCGCCGGTTCCACGGCGGCGACCTCGGCGCGCATCGCCTCCGGCACCTCGTAGCACCGGCCGCACACGGACGGGCCGGTGCGGGCGACGATCCGGGCGGGTTCGGCACCGAGCCGCACCATCGCCCCGACCGCGGCGGGGACGACTCCGGCGACCATTCCGGGGCGCCCGGCGTGGGCCGCGGCGGCGACCCCGGCGACGGGATCGGCCAGCAGGACGGGGACGCAGTCGGCAGTGAGGACGGCGAGACCGAGGCCGCTCCGGGCGGTGACGACCGCGTCGACCGACGGGACCGCCGCATCTCCCCACGGTCCGTCGACCACGGCGACACCTGCACCGTGCACCTGGTTCATCCAGACCACCCGCGCCGGGTCGAGCCCGAGGGCTCCGGCCGCAGCCGCCCGGTTGGCGAGCACGGCCGCGGGCGCGTCCCCGACCGCTCCACCCAGGTTGAGCTCCTCGTACGGAACGGCGCTCACCCCGCCCCACCGGTCGGTGAAGGCGAAGTGGGCGCCGTTCGCGTCGAAGCGCTGCCCTATCACTTCAGGAAATCCGGAACGTCCAGTTCCTCAGCCTGGCTGTCCGCGTACGGACGGGCCGGCGGAACCGCCGGCGGGGTCGGCGGCAGCGGGGCCTCGTTGACCACCGGGGTGGGCTCGACCGGCGCCGGGGCCGGCTCCTCGCGCGGGGCGACGGTGCCGAGACCGCCCAGCGGGCGGGGGGTCTCGGTGACGCGGGGTGCCGGGGCCGGCTCCTCGCGCTTGGCGGAGACCGAGCCGATGATGTTGTCGCGGCGGGCCGGCGGCTGGCCGCCGTCGAAACCGGCCGCGATGACCGTGACCCGCACCTCGTCACCGAGCGCGTCGTCGATGACCGCGCCGAAGATGATGTTGGCCTCGGGGTGGGCGGCCTCGCTGACCAGTTGCGCGGCCTCGTTGATCTCGAAGAGTCCGAGGTCGCTGCCGCCGGAGATGGAGAGCAGGACGCCGCGGGCGCCGTCGATGGACGCCTCCAGGAGCGGCGAGGAGATCGCCATCTCGGCGGCGGCCACCGCACGGTCGTCGCCGCGGGCGGAGCCGATGCCCATGAGCGCGGAACCGGCCTCGGACATGACCGACTTGACGTCGGCGAAGTCGAGGTTGATGAGGCCCGGGGTGGTGATCAGGTCGGTGATGCCCTGGACACCGCTGAGGAGCACCTGGTCGGCCGACTTGAAGGCGTCGAGCACGGAGACCTGGCGGTCCGAGATCGAGAGCAGTCGGTCGTTGGGGATGACGATGAGGGTGTCGACCTCTTCACGGAGCTCGGCGATGCCGTCCTCCGCCTGGTTGGCGCGACGGCGGCCCTCGAAGGTGAACGGTCGGGTGACCACACCGATCGTCAGGGCGCCGAGCGAGCGCGCGATGTTGGCGACGACGGGGGCTCCGCCGGTGCCGGTGCCGCCGCCTTCGCCGGCGGTGACGAAGACCATGTCGGCCCCCTTGAGGACCTCCTCGATCTCCTCGCGGTGGTCCTCTGCCGCCTTGCGGCCGACTGCCGGGTTGGCCCCGGCCCCGAGGCCACGGGTCAGTTCACGGCCGACGTCAAGCTTGACGTCGGCATCGCTCATCAACAGCGCCTGCGCGTCGGTGTTGATGGCGATGAACTCGACGCCCTTGAGACCGACCTCGATCATTCGGTTGATGGCATTGACACCACCGCCGCCGACACCGATGACCTTGATGACTGCGAGGTAGTTCTGCGGTGCTGCCACGTCGAAGGCCTCTCGCCTCGAGTTACGTGTCGTCGCCGCGCGGTTGGCCGCGCGACTCCGACGGATGCCGATTGGGACGGTCCAAAACGCCGACCCGAACCCTAACGTTGAAGTTTAGGGTTACTAGTGTCGCTGTTCGCTGGACTCTTCCGAACAGGACACTAAGTCGACAAGCGGCGCGCGTTCAACGAACACGCCGAACCTCCCGTTTTTCTTTTCACCCTATGTGATCACCCGTAGCGCTGGCCAACCAGGGTGCTGGCCAGCGACGATGCCCGTCAACCCTCGGAGGAGGCAGGGGCCGTGGGGGCACTTACATCGAAGTGTCCCGCTTTGGGGGTCGCCTTCATGAGGGCGACCAGCACCCGGGCCTTGGTCTGACCGTGCTCGCCACTGCCCCAGAAGACCGTTCGCCCTCCGGCCAGTTCCAGCGTGACGGAGTCGTACGAAGTGACGCGCACGACACGGGTGTCCCGGACGATCTCCGTCGGAATCTCCCCCCGGACGCGGACCGCCTCCCGGAGCAGCCGGTCCGCGTCGAAGCGGCGCAGGCTCGGCGAAGAGGCACCGTCGAGGGCGAGGCGGGGAACCCCACGGGGAGCGGTGTCGACCGTGGCGAACTGCATGCCGGTCGCGTCCACTTCGATGAACTTTCCGCCCTTTTCCACTAGGAGGACGGGCTTCCGTTCCGTCACCTTCAGACCGATTCCGTGCGGCCATGAGCGGATCACCTCAATCGTCTCGATCCGCGGCATTTCCTTCCGGAGCCGGGCCTCGATCGCATCGGTGTCGACGGAGACGAGCGGGGCGCCCATCGGAACGGCGGCGACGGTTTCGACCTCGGCCGGAGCGAGGACCCGCGTGCCAGAAGTCTTCACACGTTCCACACGAAACCAGGTCGATCCGTAGAGCGCCCAGACCCCACCGGCCACGAGCACGACGAGGCCGAACAGCAGGAGGAGCAGGCGTGGAGCGGGCACTCGGAATTGTGAATTCCGGGTGCCCGTGCCGGACGACCGGCCCGACGTTCCCTTCGACTTGCTGGTGCCGCGCTTCTCCGCGGTCGTCGGTCCGGCTGCCACCCGCCGCCTCCTGCCCTCAGTGCCCCGCTACGCCTGCCGGCGGGCGGCGATCGCCTCGTACACCATGCCGACGAGCAGCTCGTCGGCATCCCGGCGGCCGAACTCGGCGGCGGCGCGGGACATTTCGTACAAACGGTGCGGATCGGCCAGTACGGGCAGGACGTTGCCCTGCACCCACTGCGGCGTCAGCTCCGCGTCGTCGACGAGGAGTCCACCACCGGCCTTCACCACCGGCTGGGCGTTCAGCCGCTGTTCGCCGTTGCCGATGGGCAGCGGAACGTACGCGGCGGGCAGTCCGACGGCGGAGAGCTCCGCAACGGTCATCGCGCCCGCACGACAGAGCATCATGTCGGCCGCGGCGTACGCGAGGTCCATCCGGTCCACGTACGGTACCGGTACGTACGGCGGCATACCGGGCATGTTGTCGACGCGGGGCACTTCGTTCTTCGGGCCGACCGCGTGCAGGATCTGGATGCCGGAGCGCTGGAGCACCGGGGCGACCTGCTGGACGACCTCGTTGAGCCGCCGGGCGCCCTGCGACCCGCCGGAGACCAGCAGCGTCGGCAGGTTCGGGTCGAGGCCGAAGGCGGCGCGCGCCTCGGGGCGGACCCGCGCCCGGTCGAGGGTCGCGATGGTGTGCCGCAGCGGGATGCCGATGTAGCGGGCGTTCCGGAGCTTGCTGTCCGGGGTGGCGACGGCGACCCCGGCCGCGTACCGCGAACCGATCTTGTTGGCCAGGCCGGGGCGGGCATTGGCCTCGTGGACCACGATCGGCACCCCGAGGCGCTTGGCCGCCAGATAGCCGGGCAGGGCCACGTAACCGCCGAAGCCGACCACGCAATCCGCCTTGGTGCGCTCCAGGACCTGCTCGGCCGCCTTGATCGTGCCGCGCAGCCGTCCGGGGACGGTGATCAGCTCGGGCGTGGGCTTGCGCGGCAGCGGCACGGCGGGGATGAGCGCCAGCTCATAGCCCCGCTCGGGCACGAGTCGGGTCTCCAGGCCCTTCTCCGTGCCGAGCGCCGTGATCCCCACGCTGGGGTCCTGCCTGCGCAGGGCGTCCGCGAGGGCGAGCGCGGGCTCGATGTGGCCGGCGGTCCCCCCACCGGCGAGTACGACATGCACCGAAATTCACCGCTCTCCGGACGGGCGCTTCTTGACGCGCCGTCGCATCGACTTCCATCTCTTCCCGGTCCGCTTGCCCCAGCCGGGACCGCGCATCGCCAGGGCCGCTTTCGCGGCGGGCTCCTGTCGCGCGAAGGCGATGAGGAGCCCGACGGCGAACATGGTCGGCAGCAGGGCCGACCCTCCGTAGGAGAACAGCGGCAGGGGGACACCGGCGATCGGCAGCAGACCGAGCACCGCACCGATGTTGATCACGGCCTGCGCCGTGATCCAGGTGGTCACCCCTCCCGCGGCGAACCTCACGAAGGGGTCCTCCGTGCCTCCGGCCACGCGGATACCCGCATAGCCTAGAGCCGCGAACAGGGCGAGTACCGACAGTGTCCCCGCGAGGCCCAGTTCCTCACCGGTGACCGCGAAGATGAAGTCGGTGTGCGCTTCGGGCAGTTGACCCCATTTCTCCACGCTCGCACCGAGTCCGGAACCGAACCATCCGCCCGAGGCCAGAGCATAGATTCCGTGCGCGGCCTGGAGACAGGGAGCCCCCTCGCCACCGGGATCGGTGGCGCCGATGCATTCGAAGCGCCTCATCCGGTTCGCGCTCGTCTTGATCAGCAGCGCACCGATCGCACCGGCCACCGCGAGCACGCCGACGAAGAGCCGGGTGGGCGCCCCGGCCGTCCACAACAGGCCGAAGAGGATGGCCGCAAGGATGATCGAGGTGCCCATGTCACCCCCGAGCATGATGAGACCGAGCAGCATGAAGGCTCCCGGGACCAGGGGCACCAGCATGTGCTTCCACTGGGTCAGGAGCCGCATGTCCTGCTTGCGGGCGAGCAGGTCGGCCCCCCACAGGATCAGCGCCAGTTTGCCGAACTCGCTGGGCTGGAGCTGGAAGGGGCCGCCGAGCGAGATCCAGTTCTGGTTGCCGTTGACCGAGTGCCCTATCCCGGGGATCTGCACCAGCACCATGAGGAAGACCGCGCCCACCAGGATCGGATAGGCGAGCGCCCGGTGCAGCTTCACCGGCATGCGCGAGGCGGCCAGCAGCAGCCCGGTGCCGAGCAGGGCCGCGAAGAACTGCTTCCGGAAGAAGTAGGAGGGCACCAACTCGTAGCGGAGGGCCGTGATCATCGAGGCGGAGTAGACCATCACCAGACCGAGCGTGGTGATGAGCAGCCCCGCGCCGATGATCACGTAGTACGCCGTGAGCGGTCGGTCCCAGGCCTTGCGGGCCCGCTCGTGCAGCTGCCGCACACCACTGCCCAGGGGACGCCTCGGCGGCGCGGGAGCGCGCCCTCCGCCGCGTACGGCGGAAGGCCGGCGTGTCCCGGCGGTCTTGCTCGGCATGGTCGCTGTCCCCTCCAGTCGTGCCCGGTCCGGCCGGACCCCCGCTGGTCGGGTCAGGCGTCCCCGGTGGCGGCGAGGGCGCGGACGGCGTCCGCGAAGGCCTCGCCCCTCTTGTTGTAGTTGGTGAACATGTCCATCGAGGCGCAGGCGGGGGCGAGCAGGACCGTGTCCCCGGGGCGGGCGAGCCGGGCCGCCTCGCGGACCGCATCGGACATCGCCCCAGTGTCGGTCCGGTCGAGGTCCACCACCGGGACCTCCGGGGCGTGTCGCGCCAGGGCTTCGCGGATCAGCGCACGGTCCGCCCCGATCAGGACGGCCCCGCGCAAGTGCTTCGCCGACTTCTGGACGAGCTCGTCGAAGGTCGCCCCCTTGGCGAGGCCGCCGGCGATCCAGACGATCGGCTCATAGGCGGCCAACGAGGCTTCGGCGGCGTGGGTGTTGGTGGCCTTGGAGTCGTCGACGTACGTGACGCCCTCGACCTCCTCGACGAGTTCGATGCGGTGCGGGTCGGGCCGGAAGGCCTTGAGCCCGTCCCGCACCGCCGTGGCCTCGACGCCGAAGGCACGTGCGAGGGCGGCCGCGGCGAGGGCATTGGCGATGTTGTGCGGGGCCGGGGGCTGGACGTCGGCGACTTCGGCCAGCTCCTGGGCGTTCTTCTGCCGGTTTTCCACGAAGGCCCGGTCGACGAGGATGCCCTCGACGACGCCGAGCTGGGAGGGGCCGGGGGTGCCGAGGGTGAAGCCGATGGCCCGGCACCCCTCCTCGACGTCGGCCTCGCGCACCAGGTCCTCGGTCACCGCGTCGGCGACGTTGTAGACGCAGGCGATCCGGTTGCCCTCGTAGACACGGCCCTTGTCGGCGGCGTACGCCTCCATGGAGCCGTGCCAGTCGAGGTGGTCGGGCGCCAGGTTGAGCACGGCGGCCGAGTGGGCGCGGACGGACGGGGCCCAGTGCAGCTGGTAGCTGGAGAGCTCCACGGCGAGCACGTCGTACGCGTCCCCGCCGAGGACGGCGTCGAGCAGCGAGACGCCGATGTTCCCGACGGCGGCGGTCCGCAGACCGGCAGCCTCCAGGATCGACGCGAGCATCCGCACGGTCGTGGTCTTGCCGTTGGTGCCGGTGACCGCGAGCCAGGGGGCCGCCCCGGGGCCGCGGAGGCGCCAGGCGAGCTCGACGTCGCCCCAGATCTCCACGCCCGCCTCGGCGGCGGCTGCGAAGAGGGGCTTGTCGGGCCGCCAGCCGGGCGTGGTGACGATCAGCTCGGTACCGGTCGGCAGGGTCGCACCGTCGCCGAGGCGGACGGTGATGCCCGCCCGTCGCCCGCCCTCGCCCCCGCCGGAGGCGCTGCGCGCGGCGGCCCACTCCTCCAGCTCGGCGGCCTGCGCCCGGGAGCGCTCGTCGTCGCCGTCGTTGACGACGGTCACGAGTGCGCCGAGGTCGTACAGGACCCGGGCGGCCGGGATGCCGGACACCCCGAGCCCCGCGACGGTGACCTTCTTGCCGTTCCAGTCGAGCTGTTCTGTCACTTCTCCGATGCCCATCCCGCGTAGAAGAGGCCCAGGCCCACGATCACGCACATGCCCTGGATGATCCAGAACCGGACGACGACCAGGACCTCGGACCACCCCTTGAGTTCGAAGTGGTGCTGGAGGGGGGCCATCCGGAAGACGCGCTTGCCGGTCATCTTGAACGAGCCGACCTGGATGATCACGGACATCGTGATCAGGACGAACAGGCCGCCGAGCAGGGCCAGCAGGAGCTCCGTGCGGGAGCAGATGGCGAGGCCGGCGAGGGCGCCGCCGAGGGCGAGCGAGCCGGTGTCGCCCATGAAGATCTTGGCGGGCGAGGTGTTCCACCAGAGGAAGCCGAAGCAGGCGCCCATCAGCGCGGAGGCGACGACCGCGAGGTCGAGCGGGTCGCGGACCTCGAAGCAGGCGTTGGGGTTGGTCAGGGTCAACGCGTTGGCGCAGGACTCCTGGAACTGCCAGAGCCCGATGAAGGTGTACGCGCCGAAGACCATCACCGAGGCCCCGGTGGCCAGACCGTCCAGGCCGTCCGTCAGGTTCACGCCGTTGGACATGGCCAGGATCATGAAGAGCGCCCAGACCACGAAGAGCACCGGGCCGATGGCCCAGCCGAAGTCCGTGATGAAGGAGAGCTTCGTGGAGGCCGGGGTGAGGCCGCGCGCGTCTGCGAACTGCAGGGAGAGCACGGCGAAGGCGATGCCGACGATCAGCTGACCGGCCATCTTCGCCTTGGCCCGCAGACCGAGCGACCGCTGCTTGACGATCTTGATGTAGTCGTCGAGGAAGCCGACCAGTCCCATGCCCGCCATGAGGAACAGCACCAGGACGCCCGAGTAGGTCGGGTCCTCGCCGGTGATGACCTTGGCCAGGGCGTACGCGATGAGCGTGGCCAGGATGAAGGAGATGCCACCCATGGTGGGCGTGCCCTTCTTCCCGGCGTGGCCGCGCGGGCCGTCGTCCCGGATGAACTGCCCGTACCCCTTGCGAGCAAGGAGCTTGATCAGCAGCGGCGTGCCGATCAGGGTCAGGAAGAGCCCGATGGCCCCCGCGAAGAGGATCTGCCTCATCGGCCGGTGACCTCGCCCTCGGTGTCGAGGAGCGCCAGCGCGACCTGTTCGAGACCGACCGACCTGGAAGCCTTCACAAGGACGACGTCCCCCGGGCGCAGCTCACTGCGCAACAGGTCGACAGCCGCCTGCGCGTCGGACACGTGCACCGACTCCTCACCCCACGAACCCTCGTTATATGCGCCCAGTTGCAGCCAGGACGCTTCCCTGCCCCCGACCGCGACGAGCTTGCTGACGTTGAGTCGGACGGCAAGCCGCCCGACCGCGTCGTGCTCGACGAGCGATGCGTCACCGAGCTCGGCCATCTTGCCGAGCACCGCCCACGTACGAGCCCCCCGGGCCCGTGCGGCCCGCCCCATGGCCGCGAGCGCGCGCAGGGCGGCCCGCATGGACTCGGGATTCGCGTTGTAGGCGTCGTTGACGATCGTCACGCCGTCCGAACGCTCGGTGACCTCCATGCGCCAGCGCGACAGGGTACCTGCCTCGGAGAGCGCGGTGGCGATCTCTTCGACGGGCATGCCCAACTCGTGCGCGACGGCGGCCGCTGCGAGCGCGTTCGACACGTGGTGCTCACCGTACAGGCGCAAGGTCACGTCACTGCACCCGGTGGGTGTGTGAAGCCTGAAAGAAGGCTGTCCGTTCTCTGTGAGGTGGACGTTCTCGGCACGTACGGCCGCTTCGTCCGCTTCGCCGAACAGGGTCACGCGGGCCTTGGTGCGGCTCGCCATCGCGCGGACGAGCGGATCGTCGGCGTTGAGGACCGCGACGCCCCCCTCCTCGGCGGACGGCAGGGCCTCGACGAGCTCGCCCTTCGCCTCGGCGATCTGCTCCCGGCCGCCGAACTCGCCGATGTGGGCGCTGCCCACGTTGAGGACGAGGCCGATGCGCGGCGGGGTGAGGCCGGTGAGGTAGCGGATGTGCCCGATGCCGCGGGCGCCCATCTCCAGGACCAGGTGCCGGGTCTCGTCGCTCGCGCGGAGCGCCGTGAGCGGCAGACCGATCTCGTTGTTGAGCGAGCCGGGGGTCCACACCGTGGGTGCGTGCCGTTCGAGGACCTGGGCGATCAGGTCCTTGGTGGAGGTCTTGCCGGCCGAACCGGTGAGGGCGACGACATCGGTGCCGAGCCGTTCGACGACCGCGCGGGCGAGGGCGCCCAACGCGGCCTGGACGTCGTCCACGACGACCGCGGGAACGCCGACGGGGCGGGTGGCCAGCACGGCCGCCGCACCCGCCGCGACGGCGCGTTCCGCGTAGTCGTGGCCGTCGACGTGCTCACCGGCGAAGGCCGCGAAGAGGCTGCCGGCCCGCACTTCGCGGGAGTCGATGACGACGGGCCCGGTGATCCGGGTGGCCGGATCCGGTATGTCGTGTGCCTGCCCGCCGACGATTTCGGCGATCTCGGCGAGGGAGAGGGCGATCACTGCTTCATCCCTGACTGTTCTCGTGGCTGTCTTCGCCCTGGTTGTCCCGGGCGTTCTGTTCGAGGATCGCTGTGCGCAGGACCTCGCGGTCGTCGAAGGGACGGACGACCCCGGCGGTTTCCTGCCCCTGCTCGTGGCCCTTGCCCGCGACCAGGACGGTGTCGCCGGGCCTGGCCCGGGCGACGGCCGCGGCGACGGCCGCGGCCCGGTCCGGTTCGACCAGGACGTCGCCGCGCTCTCCCGCGGGCACCTCGGCGGCACCGGCGAGCATGGTGCTGAGGATCGCGAGGGGGTCCTCGGAGCGGGGGTTGTCGGAGGTCAGGACGGCGGTGTCGGCGAGCCGGGCCGCGGCGGCGCCCATCGGCCCGCGCTTGGTGGTGTCCCGGTCGCCGCCGCAGCCGATGACGACGTGGAGACGCCCCTCGGTGACCTCGCGCAGGGAACGCAGGACCGATTCGACGGCATCGGTCTTGTGGGCGTAGTCGACGACCGCGAGGTACGGCTGTCCGGCGTCGACGCGCTCCAGACGGCCCGGCACGCCGGGAACGGCGGCAATGCCCTCGGCGGCGGCCTTCGGGTCCAGGCCCGCGGCGGCGAGGGCGGCGATCGCGGCGAGGGTGTTGGCGACGTTGAAGGGGCCGGGCAGCGGAGCGGTCGCGGGAAGCCGCTCGCCCTCCGGTCCGACGGCGGTGAACGTCGAGTCGTGGGAGCCGAGGACGAGGTCCTCGGCGCGCCAGTCGGCTTCCGTGCGGCCCTCGGCCGAGAAGGTGACGACCGGGACGGTCGCCTCCGCGACGAGCCTGCGGCCGTACGCGTCGTCGAGGTTGACCACTCCCAGGCGGCTGCGCTCGGGCGTGAAGAGCGAGGCCTTGGCCCGGAAGTAGTCCTCCATGTCGGAGTGGAACTCCATGTGCTCCGGGCTGAGGTTGTTGAAGACCGCGACGTCGAAGACGCAGCCGTCGACCCGGCCCAGCACCAGGGCGTGGCTGGAGACCTCCATGGCGACGGCCCGGACGCCCCGCTCGCGCATGACCGCGAAGAGGGCCTGGAGGTCGGTCGCTTCGGGGGTGGTGCGCTCGGACTTGATCCGCTCGTCACCGATCCGCATCTCGACGGTGCCGATGAGGCCGGTCCCGTGGCGGGAGCCACCCAGGCCCTCCCGTCGCCCGCCACCACCCTCGCTCGACAGCGCTGCGCGCAGGCCCTCCCGTCGCCCGCCACCACCCTCGCTCGACAGCGCTGCGCGCAGGCCCCCTTCTACGAGGTACGCGGTGGTGGTCTTGCCGGAGGTGCCGGTGATGCCGATCTGGAGGAGGTCCTCGCCGGGGCGTCCGTAGACCTCGGCGGCGAGTTCGCCCATCCGGCCCCGCGGGTCCTCCACGACGAGGACCGGCAGACCGGTCGCGGCGGCGCGGTCGGCGCCCGTCGGATCGGTGAGGATCGCGACGGCACCGAGGCCGGCGGCCTGGGCGACGAAGTCGGCACCGTGGGTGCGGGCGCCGGGCAGGGCCGCGTACACGTCCCCGGGGCGCACGGCGCGCGAGTCGTGCGTGATGCCGGAGACCTCGGCGGTCCCGGGGGCGTCGATCCCGAGCTGCGCGGCCAGGTCGCCCAGGGGTGTCGGGCGTCCCTGCTCCGGCCGGGGCGGGGTGGTTCGGTACTGATCAGCGTGTGGCACGGCGGTGAGCGTACCGGGCGCAACGGGTGCGGGGCTAAATGAGCCGGGGGCGTCGCCGGAGTTCGATTTCCGGTTTCCGGAACGGGGGGTGATCGTCGTCACTGTGGTGCTCCCGGGGTGTCACGGGGTGGAGGCGGAGAAGACCGGCAGCCGGGCCGGCTGCTTGCCGGTCGGTGCCACGTGCAGGGTCTTGAGGGCGAATTCCATGACCTTCTTGTAGATGGGGCCGCAGATCTGACCCCCGAAGTAGCTGCCCTTGGTGGGGTTCTGGATGGCGCAGTAGACGGTGATGCGGGGGTCGTCGGCGGGGGCGAAGCCCGCGAAGGAGGCGGTGTACCCCTTGTAGCGGCCGAGTTCGGGGTCGACGCGGTTGGCGGTGCCGGTCTTGCCCGCGACGCGGTACCCGGGGATCGCGGCCTTGTTGCCGGTGCCCTCTTCGTCGTCGACGACCGACTCCAGCATCTGCGCGAGGGTCTTGGCCGTCTTCTCGCTGATGACCCGGGACTCCTCGGGCTCGGGCGCGGCGGAAAAGCGACCGTCCGGCCCCTTGGTGCCGCGGATGAGGGTCGGCTCGATCCGTACGCCGCCGTTGGCGATGGTCGAGTACACGGAGGCGGCCTGCATGGCGTTGATGGAGAGGCCCTGGCCGAAGGGGATCGTGTACTGCTGCGAGGTGGACCAGTCCCGGGGTTTGGCGAGGATGCCCTGGGTCTCCCCGGGGTAGCCCAGGCCGGTGGGGCGACCGATGCCGAACTTGCGCAGGTAGGAGTAGAGGACCTCGTTGGACTCGGGCTGGTCGGCGCCGAGTCGGCCGGTGGCGAGGATGGTGCCGATGTTGCTGGACTTGGCGAGGACGCCGTTGAGGGTCAGCTGCCAGGTGCGGTGGTCGACGTCGTCCTTGAAGAGCCGGTCACCGCGGTGGAGCCGGTTGGGGACGGTGACGTGGGTGTCCGGGGCGGCCTTGCCCTCCTCCAGGACGGCGGCCATGGACATGACCTTGCTGGTGGAGCCGGGCTCGTAGGCGTCCTGGAGGGCGGCGTTGCCCATGGCGGCGGCGTTGGCGGCGGAGAGGTCGTTGGGGTCGAAGCCGGGGGCGTTGGCCATGGCGAGGACCTCGCCGGTCCTGGTGTCCTGGACGATGACGTAGCCGCGGTCGGCCTTGGACTTCTTGACCTGCTCGGTGATGGCCTGCTGGGCGGCCCACTGGATGTCCCGGTCGATGGTCAGCTCGATGTCGGAGCCGGGGACCGCGGGGGTGCCCTGGGAACCCGCGGTGGGCACCTGGCGGCCGCCGGACTGGGTGAAGCGGATCTTGCCGTCCTTGCCGGCGAGCTCTGCGTCGAGCATGGATTCGAGACCGCCGGCGCCGCGCTCCTCGGCGTTGACGTAACCCAGTATTCCGGCGGCGAGCTCGCCGTTGGGGTAGACGCGCTTGGTGCTGGGCTCGCTGAGGACGCCGCCGAGGAGGTTGACCCCGTTGCCGTCGGCGCCCGCGGCCTTCTGCCCGTAGACCCTCTTGAGGTCCTTGATCTGGTTCCAGACCTGCGGGGTCTGCTTGCGGGCGAGGAGGGTGTAGCGGGACTTCGGGGTGCGGAGCTTCTTCGCGAGCTCGGCGGGCTGCTTGCCGAGGATCGGGGCGAGGAGCGCGGCCGCCTGCTCGGGCGCGTCGGCGACCTTGGCCTCCTCAACGGTGAAGAGCTTGGGGTCGGCGGTGATGTCGTAGGCGTCGACGCTGGAGGCGAGCGCGATGCCGTTGCGGTCGGTGATCTCACCGCGCTCGGCGGAGAGCGTGTACTCCTGGAAGCGGTACCTGTCCGCCTTGGCGGCGTACGCACTGGCGTCGACGGCCTGGACCTGGAGCAGCCGGACCACGAAGACCAGCATGACGAGGGTCAGCCCGAAGGAGATCAGCCGCAGCCGGGGCCGGGGGCTACCGAGCCGGAGGGGCCGGGGCTGGCGGGCGGGGGGCCGGGGGGCCGGGCGCTTCGCGGCCGGGCGGCGCGCCGGGCGGGCCCCGGGCGTGCGCGCCCCGGCCGCGGGGCGGGGCCGCGCGGGCCGGGCGGGGCCGGGGACGCGACGGCGGGGTGGCTCCTTGGAGGGCACGGGTCGGTCACCTGCCGGAAGTCGTCGGGTCGGTCGCGGGCGGGTTCGCGGACGGCGTCGCGGGGGTGGGCCCGGAGTCCGGCGGGGCCGTGCCGGTGGCTGCGGACCCGTTGCCCGCGGTCGGCGTCGAGGGGTCGGCGGGGTCGGACGGCTGGGCCTTCGGGTCCGCCGTGGGGGTCGGGCTCGGCTTGGGGGCGACCGCGACGGAGGGCTCGCCGAGCACCTTGCCGTCCGGCCCCAGGAAGGCGGGGCTGCCGCCGGGGACCATGCCGAGCTCGCGGGCCCGGCGCTCCAGGGCGTCGGGGGCCGAGCGGTCGTCCACGTCCCGTTGGAGCGCCTGCTGCTCGTCGGTGAGCTCGGTGGTCTCGTGCTTGAGCTCGTTCAGCTTGAAGGAGCCCTGGTTGAGGGCCGAGTTCAGCAGGAGCAGGGTGATCAGGCCACCGCCGAGCAGCACCACGACGAGCAGGACGAAGGGGGTGCGGGCGGCTGAGCTGGGCCCGGACGGCATGAGCCGTCCGAGCCGCGCGGCCCTCCCTTTGAGGGGCCCCTTCGCCGTGCTCACCGAAGGTCTTCCCGGATGCGTTCGGCCCCCCGGAGCCGGGCCGGGGCGGCACGTCGGTTCTCGGCGACCTCTTCCTCGGTGGGCAGCTCGGCGCCCCGGGTGAGGAGCTTCAGGCGGGGCTGGTACTTCTCCGGGACGACCGGCAGGCCGGGCGGTGCGGTGGTCGCCGCACCGGCTGCGAAGACCTGCTTGACGATGCGGTCCTCCAGGGACTGGTACGAGAGGACGACGACCCGCCCGCCGACGTTGATCGCCTTCACGGCTGCCGGGATCGCCTTCTCGACGCTGTCCAGCTCGCGGTTGACCTCGATGCGCAGGGCCTGGAAGGTGCGCTTGGCCGGGTTGCCGCCGGTGCGCTTGGCGGCCTGCGGGAGGGCGTCGCGGATGAGTTCGACGAGTCGGGCGCTGTTGGTGAAGGGCTCCTTCTCGCGCTCGCGCACGATCGCCGAGACGATCCGCTTCGCCTGCTTCTCCTCGCCGTACGCGCGCAGGATCCGGACCAGTTCGCCCGCCGGGTAGGTGTTGAGGACCTCGGCGGCGCTGATGCCGGCCGTCTGGTCCATCCGCATGTCGAGCGGGGCGTCCTGGGCGTAGGCGAAGCCGCGGTCGGCCTCGTCCAGTTGCATGGAGGAGACGCCCAGGTCGAACAGGACGCCGTCCACCGAGGGAATGCCGAGCCGGTCGAGGACCTCGGGCAGCTCGTCGTACACCGCGTGGACGAGGGTGGCCCGGTCTCCGTACGGGGCGAGCCGCTCGCCGGAGAGCCGCAGGGCCTCCTTGTCGCGGTCGAGGGCGACGAGCCGCACCCCGGGGAACCGTTGGAGCAGGGCCTCGCTGTGCCCGCCCAGGCCCAGGGTGCAGTCGACCACGACCGCGCCGGGGCGCTCGACGGCGGGGGCCAACATGTCCAGGCACCGCTGGAGCATCACCGGGACGTGTCGGTCGTTGCTCAATGCGCCCTCTCAGATCCGGCGCGGAGGCACGTACCGCGCGAGGAGGCCGAGCCGTAGGTACCGCCGCACACACGGGGGGAGAAACCGCGGGAAATCGCTCGTTGTCTCCGTGAACTCCGCGTCACTTTAGTCCACGGGACCCGCCGGTCAATCAACTGACTGGCGCGTCGCCCGGCCGTGACGAGCCGGTCGGACGTTACGGACGGCTCACCCGTTCGGGGGCGGGATCGCCCGCCCTGTGGGGTGGCTCACACCGCGGTCCGTTGACGTCCTTATGTCCCGTCTCACGGCGGGCCCGCACGGGGTGTGCCCCTTAACGTCGGAACCATGTCGACCTCCGCGCACCCCTCCAGCGACGCCCCGAGCACCGGCTCCACGGTCACCGACCGTCTCGTCGGGGCCAACGCACGCTACGCGTCCGACTTCGCCGATCCCGGAATGGACGCGCGGCCCGTCCTGCGCGTCGCCGTGGTCGCGTGCATGGACGCCCGTCTCGACCTGCACGCGGCCCTCGGCCTCGAACTGGGCGACTGTCACACCATCCGCAACGCGGGCGGCGTCGTCACCGACGACGTGATCCGCTCCCTCACCATCAGTCAGCGGGCCCTCGGCACGCGCAGCGTGATGCTGGTGCACCACACGAACTGCGGCCTCGAATCGCTCACCGAGGACTTCCGGCACGAACTGGAGGACGAGGTCGGCCAGCGACCGGCCTGGGCGGTCGAGGCCTTCCGCGACGTCGACCAGGACGTCCGGCAGTCCATGCAACGGGTGCGGACCTCGCCCTTCCTGCTGCACACCGACGACGTCCGGGGCTTCGTCTTCGACGTGACGACGGGCCTCCTGCGCGAGATCGACCCGACGTAAACCTCCAAAGCATCGTTTTTCCCTCCCGATTGTCCATGGGCGAGTGACACGACCCGGCCACGGCAACAAGAATGCTTCGGACGACAGTTCCGAAAGGCCGAGGAGGGCCGGGGTGACGACCTATGACGATCGAGCGAGCCTTGCAGATCTGACCACCACTGTGGAGCGTGTCCGCAGGGCGGTGGAGGGTGTGATCGAGGGCAAGCCCGAGGTCGTACGGCTTTCGCTGACCGTGCTGCTCGCCGAGGGGCACCTCCTCATCGAGGACGTCCCCGGCGTCGGCAAGACCATGCTGGCCAAGACCCTGGCCCGGTCCATCGACTGCTCGGTGCGCCGCATCCAGTTCACCCCCGACCTGCTGCCCTCGGACGTCACCGGCGTGTCGATCTTCGACCAGCAGCAGCGGGACTTCGAGTTCAAGCCGGGCGCGATCTTCGCCCAGATCGTGATCGGCGACGAGATCAACCGCGCCTCGCCGAAGACCCAGTCGGCGCTGCTGGAGTCGATGGAGGAGCGTCAGGTCACGGTCGACGGCCAGACGTACGAGCTGCCCAGCCCGTTCATGGTCGTCGCCACCCAGAACCCGGTCGAGATGGAGGGCACCTACCCGCTGCCCGAAGCCCAGCGCGACCGCTTCATGGCCCGGGTCTCCATCGGCTACCCGAGCCCCGAGGCCGAACTCCAGATGCTCGACGTGCACGGCTCGGTCTCCCCGCTGGGCGACCTCCAGCCGGTCGCGCACGCCCATGACGTCCTGAAGCTGATCGAGGCGGTGCGCGGGATCCACGTCGCCGACTCCGTCCGCCGGTACGCGGTCGACATCGTCGCCGCCACCCGCACCCATGCCGACCTGCGGCTCGGCGCCTCCCCCCGGGCCACGCTCCACCTGTTGCGGGCCGCCAAGGCATCCGCGGCGCTCAGCGGTCGCGAGTACGTGCTGCCCGACGACCTCCAAGCACTCGCCGCGCCCGTCCTGGCCCACCGGCTGTTGCCGACCGCCCAGGCGCAGCTGAACCGCCGCACCGTCGAGCAGGTCGTCCAGGACATCCTGCAGCGCACCCCCGTACCGTCGACGGCCCCGCCCGCCGCCCCGCTCTACGGCCAGCAGCCCGGCGCCCGGCAGCTGTGATGACCACCGCCACCGCGCCGGACGACCAGCGGGGCGCCGACGAGGGCCGGGGCGGTGTGCGGGCCGCCCTGGGCGGCCTCACCACCCGCGGCCGTTCCTTCCTCGCGGCCGGGGTGGCCGCCGCCGTCTGCGCGTACGTCCTCGGTCAGGCCGACCTGCTGCGCGTCGGCCTGCTGCTCGCGTCCCTCCCGCTGATCTGCGTCCTGGTGCTGCACCGGACCCGGTACCGGGTCGCGGCCTCCCGCCGGCTCACCCCCCAGCGGGTGAAGGCCGGGACCGAGGCGCGGGTCCAGCTCCGGGTGGAGAACGTCTCCAAACTCCCCACCGGCCTGCTGATGCTCCAGGACCACGTGCCGTACATGTTGGGGCCCCGCCCCCGCTTCGTCCTCGACCGGGTCGAGGCCGGCGGGAAGCGCGAGGTGTCCTACCGGGTCCGGTCCGATCTGCGCGGACGGTTCCCCCTCGGTCCCCTCCAACTGCGTCTCAGCGACCCCTTCGGGATGTGCGAGCTGACCCGCTCCTTCAGCGCGTACGACACCCTCACCGTCGTGCCCCGGACCGAGGCCCTGCCGCCGGTGAAGCTCTTCGGCGAGGCCTCCGGGTACGGCGACGGGCAGCAGCGCTCCCTCGCGCTCGCCGGCGACGACGACGTCATCCCCCGCGCCTATCGCCACGGCGACGACCTGCGCCGGGTCCACTGGCGCTCCACCGCCCGCTACGGCGAGCTGATGGTCCGCCGCGAGGAGTTCCCCCAGCGGGCCCGTTGCACCGTCCTGCTCGACACCCGCCGGATCGGCTTCGAGGGCGCGGGGCCCGACTCCGCCTTCGAGTGGGCGGTCTCCGGTGCCGCCTCCGTCCTCCTCCACATGCTGGAGCGGGGCTTCGCGGTGCGGCTGCTCACCGACACCGGCAGTGCCGTCCCGGGCGAGGGCTCCGACGGGTTCGCCGGATCGCTGCAGGACTCGGCCGACACCGCCGGTCTGATCATGGACACCCTCGCGGTGGTCGAGCACTCCGAGGGGGCCGGGCTCTCCCGCGCCTCCGACGTGCTGCGCGGCGGCGCCGACCAACTCCTCATCGCCTTCCTCGGGGACCTCGACGAGGAACAGACGGCCCTCGCCGCCCGGATGCGCGGACGGGCCGGCGCGGCCGTCGCCTTCGTCCTGGACTCCGGTGCCTGGCTCACCGCCGGCTCGGTCACCGGCTCGGTGGAGGAGCGGGTGCGGGACCTGCAGGAGGCCGGCTGGACGGCAGTGGCCGTGCCCCCCGGGGCCCGGCTCACGGACCTGTGGCAGCAGGCGGCCGGGCTCCGGCCCGGTTCCGTCGCCGCCGAGACGCACGGAGGACGGTCATGAGCGGCCCCGCACGGTTGACGCTTGCTTCGTGGGGCGCCACCCTGATGGCCGCCGGGGCGCTGCTCCCGCTCGTGAAACCGGCGACCTGGATCTTCACCGCGGCCCTGGTGCTCGCCCTGGTGAGCGGGGTGGGCACGCTGGCCCGGCGGGTGCCGTTGGCCCGGCCGTTGACCCTGCTCGCCCAGATCGCCGTGGCGCTCCTCTCGCTGACCGTGTTCTTCGCACGGGAACAGGCGGTCCTCTGGTTCCTCCCGGGCCCCCGGGTCCTCGACCACGCGGCCGAACTGTTCCGGGCGGGTGCCGAGGACGTCGGCCGGTACGCGATCCCCGCGCCCGACACCGAGGGCATCCGGCTGATGCTGATCGGCGGCGTCGTCGCGATCGGCCTCCTGGTGGACGCCCTCGCGGTGACCTTCCGCAAGGCGGCCCCGGCCGGACTGCCGCTGCTGGCCCTGTACTCGGTGGCCGCCGGCCTCTCCGGCGGCGGGGCCGGCTGGCTCTGGTTCCTCCTCGCGGCCTCCGGCTATCTGCTGCTGCTCCTCGCCGAAGGACGGGAAAGGCTCTCCCAGTGGGGGCGGGTCTTCGGCGCCGCACACCGCTCCGGCCGGCCGGGCTCCGGCATCGCCGAGGGCCCCGCCCTCGCACCGGCCCGCACCGGTCGGCGGATCGGCGCGGTCGCCATGGGCATCGCCCTGGTGGTGCCGCTGGCGCTGCCCGGTCTCTCCGGCGGCCTCTTCGGCGGCAACGGCGGAGGGGGCGGAGGCCTCGGCAAGGGGGGCACGATCTCCGCGGTGAACCCGCTGGTCTCCCTGCAGAACAACCTGCGCCAGCCGGAGGACCGGGAGGTCCTGCGCTACCGGACCAACGCCCGGGACACCGGCAACCTGTATCTGCGGCTGGTCGCCCTCGACCAGTTCGACGGCATCTCGTGGAAGTCCTCGGTGCGCCCGATCGAGGACCTGCCCGAGCAGCTGCCCTGGCCGGACGGGCTCGCCCAGGACGTCCAGGTCACCGAAGTGACCAGCAACTTCGTCGCCTCGGAGGCGTACGAGCAGAAGTGGCTGCCCATGCCGTACCCGGCCGGCCGGGTCGACATCGACGGACGCTGGCGGTACGAGCCGGCCGGCCGGATGCTCGTCGGCGACGACAGGCAGACCACCAAGGGCGCCCGCTACCAGGTCACCAGCCTGGACGTGCAGCCGACGGCGGAGCAGCTGGCCGGTGCCGGGGCCGCTCCGGAGAAGCTGCGCCGCGAGTACACCAGGGTTCCCCCCTCGCTCCCGTCCGACGTGAAGCAGACGGCCCTGACGGTCACCGAAGGGGCCCGCAACGACTACGAGCGGGCGGTGAGGCTCCAGGACTGGTTCGCCCGGGAGGGGGGCTTCCGCTACGACGTCGAAGTGGTGTCCGGCACCGGCGTGCAGGCGATCTCCCGGTTCCTGAAGGACAAGGAGGGCTTCTGCGTCCACTTCTCCTTCTCCATGGCGGCGATGGCCCGCTCGCTCGGCATCCCCGCCCGGGTGGCCGTGGGCTTCATGCCGGGCACGACGCAGACGGACGGCTCGGTGTCCGTCGGCATCCGGGACGCCCACGCCTGGCCCGAGCTCTACTTCGAGGGGGCCGGGTGGACCCGGTTCGAGCCGACCCCCTCACGGGGTTCCACCCCCACGTACGCCCGGGAGAACACCCCCTCCGGAACGGCCACCGGTCCCGCCCAACCGCAGCAGAGCGCTTCGGCGCAGCCGGCCGCCGCGCCCAGTGCCTCGGACGGCTGCACTCCGCAGTTGCGCCGGTTGGGGGACTGCGGCCCGGACGAGGCGGTCGCCGAGGCCTCCTCGGACGATGCGGGCCCGGGCCTCGGGACGGTGCTGCTCTCCCTCGCCGTGCTGCTCCTCCTCGTCCTCCCGCTCCTCCCGCTGCTCTGGCGGACCCGGGTGCGGGCCGCCCGGCTCGGCCCGGGCGGGACGCGCGGGGCCGGAGGGACCGCGGCGCGGACGCTCGCGGTGTGGCAGGAGGTGAACGACACCGCCTGGGACCACGGCATCGAACCGGACGAATCCTTGACCCCGAGGAAGGCGGCGGACCGGATCGTCCGGCTCGGTGAGCTGCGGGGCGAGCCCGCCGAAGCGGTGCACCGGGTGGCACGGGCGGTGGAGGAGGTGCTGTACGCGCCCCGACCGCAACCGGTGGCCGGCCTGGCCGAGGAGGCGGGGCGGGTCCGTGCGGGGTTCCGCGCGGGAGCTGACCGGCGCACCCGGCTCCGGGCCCGGTTCGCTCCCCGTTCGGCCGTTCGTGTGCGCTGGGCGGCCTCGTACCGCTGGTCCGCCGCGAAGACCGCGGGGACGGCCCGGCGCGCCGCTCTGGTGGCCCGGTTCCAGCGCCGGCCCCGGGCGGCCGGCTGACGGAACCGTCTCGGGGTCCTCGTCCGGCGAGGACCCCGCAGCCCCGGCCCGTCGTTCCCCGGCTGCTCCGTGGCCCCGGCCCGGCACTCCGCCGGAAGGGCCGTCGAGCGGGCCGCAAGGGTCCGGGGCGGTCCGCCCCGGGGTTCACGTCCGCCGGGCGGAACGCGAGCCGATCGGACGCACCGGAGCGTTCGGGGGCATCGGCCAGGAGGTGCCGGAAGCGACCGAGCCCCGCGGAACAGCACACCGGAGTGTGCCCGTCCGTGGGGCTCGGTCGATGTCCGAGGGGGCGGGGCTGCCGCTCAGGAGGCCGTCAGTGGCCGCCACCCTGCTGCTCGTCGCGGCGGCGCTGCCACCGCTCTTCGATCCGGTTCATCATGGAGCGTCGCTGTCGGGGCTGACGGCCGTCGGCCGCCTTTCCCCCCTTGGTCTGCTGCTCGCCCGGCTTCGGCGCCTTGCGCCATCCGGTGACCGCCAGGACCGCGCAGCCCAGCATGACGAGGAAACCCACCACGCTGATCCAGATCTGCTGTGCGACCATTCCGGCCATGAGGAGCGCGATACCCACCAGGAAGCCGGCGACTGCCTGGTAAACCCGTCGCCGGGTGTACGTACGCAGTCCGCTTCCCTCGAGCGCTGTCGCGAACTTGGGGTCTTCGGCGTACAGCGCTCGCTCCATCTGCTCGAGCATTCGCTGCTCGTGCTCCGAGAGCGGCACGGAGTCCTCCTAGTCGTCGGTCGCGGGGGCGACCGGTTTGCGGCCCTTTCAGGATAGGCAGGGAATCGCCCCCGTGAAACCCGCCCTCACTGCCGAATAGCCAATCCGGGCCGCCATGCGGATCGGTTGCTGAGGCGTTGATTCCCCAGCCCCTTGCCCGTCATGCCGGATGATGTCCTCCGATCATACGGGGCGAAGCGGCTCATCGGGCGGCCTGTGGCCTACTCCATGGAGCGTCGCGGCCCGCACCGCCGAACGGGTGGCGGTTTCGGTCAGCTCCGCTTCTCGCCGAGAACGTGCAGCTGGGTGGCGATGGCGTGGAAGGAAGGCAGCTCGGCCGCAACCGCCTCCAGCTTGAGGAGGGCCTCGGCGGCGCCGGGCTCGGTGTCGACCAGGACGCCGGGAACCAGGTCGGCGAAGACCCGGACGCCGTGCACGGCACCGACGTCCAGTCCGGCCTTCTCGGACAGCTCGGCGAGCTGCTCGGCGGTGAAGCGCCGGGGCACGGGGTCGCCCTCGCCCCAGCGGCCCGCCGGGTCACCGAGGGCGTGCCGGGCCTCGGTGAAGTGACCGGCGAGGGCACGGGCCAGGACGGCGCCGCCGACCCCAGCGGCGAGCAGGCTGAGGCTGCCCGCGGGGCGGAGCGCGGCGACCGCGTTCCGCACGCCCTCGGCGGGGTCGTCGACGTACTCCAGGACCCCGTGGCAGAGGACCGCGTCGTACTCCTCCCGCCCGACGACGTCGAAGAGGCCGCGGATGTCGCCCTGGACGCCGGTGACGAGGTCGGCCACGCCGGCTTCGGCGGCGCGGCGCTCCAGCGCGAAGAGCGCATTGGGGCTGGGGTCGACGACGGTGACCCGATGACCGAGGCGGGCCACCGGCACCGCGAAGTTCCCCGAACCGCCGCCCGTGTCGAGGACGTCGAGGCTGCCCTTCCCGGTGGCCTCGACCCGGCGGTCCAGGGCGTCTTTGAGCACGTCCCAGACGACGGCGGTGCGCAGGGAGGCGCGCGACGGGCGCGACGAGGCCTCTCGACCGAAGACAGGGGAAGGGTCCGGCACGGCTGTTGACTCCTCGGTGACGGGTACGGACGCTCCCCACCCTATGGCCTCGCTCCCGCCTTTCGGATCATCCGTCGCCCCCGTCCCCTCCGGGCCGGCCGGGCAGCACCGCGGGGAGGGCGAGCAGCCGCTCGACCAGGTGCAGGAAGTGTGCGGCGTCCCTGAGCAGGTCGTCGGCCTCGCGCCGGGTGGCCGCACTGCTGACCCCTGCCTCGGCGAGGGCCCTGCGGGGTGCACCGGCCGCGAAGAGGGCACTCCACTCGGCGAGCTCGGGCGCCAGCTCGGCGAGGAGCTCCCATGCGCTCCGTATCCGCTGCCGGCGACGGTGCCGGGTGTCGGGCCTGCCCCGGGCGGCGAGCACGGCGGCTGCGGCGCGGAGGGCGGCGAGGTGGGCCGTGGCGTACCGCTCGTGGGGGCGGTCGAGGGCGGCGGCCTCGGCGAGTCCGGCACGGGACGCGGCGAGCAGGTCGAGGGCGGCGGGCGGGGCGGCGGAGCGGCGCGGGACGGGATGGACGTCGGACGCGGGTCCGGGCTGCGCGGGGGCCATGCCGAGCCTCCTGTTCGTCGTGCGACGGCGTGGTGGCCGTCTGTGCCCATCGTGCAGGCGCCCACTGACACTCCGGCTGACCTGGTGTTTTGGCGGATCGACTACCGAGCGGTAACTTTTAGACTGACCAGTCAGTCTAAAGATGGGGAAGTGGGGGGTGGATCCGTTGGGAGCGGAAGCCGGGAAGCAACCGCACGGTGCCGCCGTCGTCGCGGACGGATTCGGACTGAAGGGACCGCGCGGTTGGGTGTTCCGCGACGTCTCCTTCCGGGCCGGGGCCGGCTCTCTCGTGGCCGTCGAGGGCCCCTCCGGCTCGGGCCGCACCTGCCTGTTGCTCGCGCTCACCGGCCGGATGCGGGCGAAGGAGGGACGCGCCGAGATCGGCGGCTTCCCGCTGCCCCGGAAGATGGCCGCCGTGCGCCGGATCAGCGCGCTGGGCCAGGTGCCGGGCGTCAGCGAGCTCGACCCCGCCCTCACGGTCGGCGAGCACCTGCACGAGCGGGCCCTCCTCCAGCGCCGCTACGACGGTTCCGTGCGGGCGTTCCTGCAGCGCCCCGCCGAACGGGCGGCGGCGGCCCGGGCCCGGATCGAGGAGGCCCTGGAGGCCGCCGGCCTCGACCTCGACGCCCTGCCGAAGGGCACCCGGACCTCCGTGCGGGACCTGGAGCGGCTGGAGGCGCTGCGGCTCACGATCGCCCTCGCCCTGATCGGTCGTCCCCGGCTGCTCGCCGTGGACGACACGGACCTGAAGCTCTCGGACGCGGAGCGCACGGAGGTCTGGGCGCTGCTCCGCTCGGTGGCCGGGGCCGGGACGACGGTCCTCGCCGTGTGTGCCGAGGCTCCCGCCGACGCCCTGCGCGTCACCACCGTGGCCGGGTCCGCGCGGAACACCGCGGAAGCGGAGTCCGCGCAGGAGGTCGCGGAAGCGGAGTCGGCGGGAGGCACCGCCGGGGGCACCCGGACCGCGGGGGGCGCTGCGGACGCCGGGCGCCCCGCGCCGACGGCACCCCCCGCGCCCGCCGAGGAGACCGGTGGCACCCGGCCCGCACGGGGGAACGGCACCGACGGGGCCGCACCCTCGCCGGCCGGCGAGGAACACGACGACGACACCGAGGAGGGGGCGGCCGATGCGCTCGCCGAAACTGGCCGCGCTTGAGCTGAAGCGCTTCGGCAGGGGAAAGCTGCCGAGCGCCGCGCTCATCGCGATCCTGCTGCTGCCGCTGCTCTACGGCGCCCTGTACCTGTGCTCGTTCTGGGATCCGTACAGCAGGCTCGACAAGATCCCCGTCGCCCTCGTCAACGAGGACCGGGGCACCACCGCCGGGGGCAAGGAGCTCCACGCCGGTGACGACATCACCGAGGGGCTCCTGGAGAGCAAGACCTTCGAGTGGCACCGGGTCAGCGACGCCGAGGCGCGGGCCGGCGTGGAGAACGGGACGTACTACCTGTCCCTGACCATGCCCGGTGACTTCAGCAGCCGCATCGCCTCGAGCTCCGGCGACTCCCCCGAGACCGGTGCGCTGCGGGTCCGGACCAACGACGCCAACAACTACATCGTCGGGCAGATCTCCCGGACGGTCTTCTCCGAGGTGCGCACCGCGGCCTCGACGAAGTCCTCCCGCACCTTCCTCGACAAGATCTTCATCTCCTTCTCCGACATCCACGACGCCACGGAGAAGGCCGCCGAGGGCGCGGCCGACCTCAAGCAGGGCGTCGACAAGGCGAAGAAGGGGTCCAAGAGCCTGTCGGACGGCCTCACGGACGCCAAGACCGGCAGCGGCGACCTGGCCGCCGGCCTGAAGAAGCTCGACAAGGGGGCCAAGGACCTGGAGAGCGGTTCCCGCAAGGTCGCGAACGGCACCCAGTCCCTCGCCGACAAGGTGAACGGCAACGCCGACAAGGTCCGCCCCTACCTGGCGAACAACGGCAAGTCGATCCGCGACACGGCCCGGCTCGTCTCCGACTCGGTCACGGCCGCCCAGAACAACCTGGACGACCTGGTCCGGCGCGCCCCGCTCGTCCGCTCCGCCGCCCACAAGGCCGACGACGACCTCGCCGAGCTCTACCGCTCGGCGTGCACGGACGCCTCCGTCCCCGTCAGCGACCCCGGGTTCTGCGAACTGCTCAAGAAGGCCTCGACCAGCGCGGGCGACGTCGCCACGATCGCCGACGACGTGCACGAGCTCACCAAGGACGACGCCGACGACCTGAAGACCCTGGACACACGGCTGACCACGCTGAAGAAGCAGGCCGACGAGCTGGCGGCCCGCGCCCCGCACCTCGACGAGGACGTCGAGGACGCCATCAAGAAGATCAACGAGCTCAACGCGGGCGCGAAGAAGGTCGCGGAGGGAGCCGACCGGCTCCACACCGGCATCACCGAGGCCAGGACCGGTTCGGTCAACCTGGACACCGGCGTCGGCAAGCTCAAGAAGGGCGCGAGCGACCTGGACGGCGGGCTGTTCAAGCTGGCCGACGGCTCCGGCACCCTCGCCACCGGACTGAAGGACGGCGTCGACCAGATCCCGGACTACGACGAGCAGGAGCGCGACCGCCGCACGGAGGTCATGGCCGATCCGGTGCAGCTGGCCTCCCAGTCCCTGCACAAGGCACCGAACTACGGAACCGGCTTCGCCCCGTACTTCATCCCGCTCTCCCTCTGGGTCGGCGCCATGGTCGCGTACATGATCATCCAGCCGCTGAACCGGCGCGCGCTCGCCGCGGGTGGTTCCGCCTGGCGGATCACACTGGCCGGATGGCTCCCGGTGGCGGCGATCGGCGTCCTCCAGGTCGGGGCCCTGATGTCCGTCCTGCACTGGGGCCTCGGGCTCCAGATGACCCGTGCCGCGGGCACGGTCGGCTTCCTCCTCCTGGTCACCTGCTGCTTCGCCGCGATCATCCAGTGGCTCAACGCCCGCTTCGGCGCGGCGGGCCGGATCCTGGTGCTCGCGTTCCTGATGCTCCAGCTGACCTCGGCGGGCGGCACCTATCCCGTCCAGACCAGCCCGGCCTTCTTCAGCGCCGTCCACCCCTTCCTGCCGATGAGCCACGTGGTCGAGGCGCTGCGCCGACTGATCACGGGCGGCGGGCTGGGGCCGGTCTGGCAGGCCTGCGCGGTCCTGATCGCCTTCACCGCCGGCGCGCTGGCCCTGACGGCCGTCTCCGCGCGCCGGAAACAGGTGTGGACGCTCGACCGACTCCACCCCGAACTGTCGCTCTGAACCTGTGAGAATCGACGCCATGGACAGCAGCAGCACCCGACGCCAGGCCACGCGCGCGAAGCTCTACGAAGCGGCCGTCACCCTCATCGCGGAGCAGGGCTTCTCCGCGACGACGGTGGACGAGATCGCCGAGCGGGCGGGCGTGGCCAAGGGCACGGTCTACTACAACTTCAAGAGCAAGACCGAGCTCTTCGAGGAGCTGCTGCGCCACGGGGTGTCGCTGCTCACCGCCTCACTGCGCTCGGCGGCCGAGGAGACCGCCGAGCACGGCGGGAGCCGGATCGACGCGCTGGACGCGATGATCCGGGCGGGCCTCGTCTTCATCGACCGCTACCCGGCCTTCACCCAGCTGTACGTCGCGGAGCTCTGGCGCACCAACCGGGCGTGGAACTCGACGCTCCTCGTCGTGCGCCAAGAGGCCGTCGCGGTCGTCGAGGGGGTGCTGCGCGAAGGGGTCGAGGGCGGTGAGCTGAGCGAGGAGATCGACGTGCAGCTGACGGCGGCGGCGCTGGTCGGCATGGTGCTGGTGGCGGCCCTCGACTGGCAGGCGTTCCAGAGCGAGCGTTCGCTCGACGACGTGCACGCGGCGCTCTCCCGCCTGCTGCACGGCCGGGTCGGCGGGCGCTGACGCGGAACCCCCGCGGGGAAGGTCGACCCGGCAGGAGCAGAAAGGCCGGTGCGGCGCGGCTCGATCCCCCCGAGCCCCGCCGCACCGGCTTCTTTCCTTCACGCACCCCCGTACCGGCGGGCGCACGCCCCCGTGCCGTGCCCTCGCCACCGGCAGGCGCACGCCCCGTTCCGCAGCCCCGTGCCGGCGGTACCGGAGCCGTGCCCCTTCCGTGGACTCCACTCTCTCCTCCGGACCCCGTCGGGCCCATCCGCACAGCTACTCATCTCGACCCCTAGGTACGGATACTCAGTCCTGGTTACGATCACGGGCGTGTCCGTACTCCCCCTGGTGTTCACCAGCGGCTGGGCGAGCGGGATCAACGCGTACGCGGTGGTCCTGCTGTTCGGCGTCTTCGGCGTGACCGGGCTGGCCGACGACGTGCCCGCCTCCCTGCAGCGCACCGACGTCCTCGTCGCGGCGGGCGTGCTCTTCCTGTGCGAGGCGGTGGCGGACAAGATCCCGTACGTCGACTCGATATGGGACTCCGTCCACACGGTGATCCGGCCGATCGCGGGAGCCGTCGTCGGCGCCCTGCTGGCCGGGCAGAGCGGTTCGCTGCCCGAACTGGCGGCGGGCGCGGTCGGCGGCTCGACGGCACTGCTCAGCCACTTCGTCAAGGCGGGGACGAGGATGGCGGTCAACACCTCGCCCGAGCCCTTCTCGAACGTCGCCCTGAGCCTGGCCGAGGACCTCGGGGTGGCGGCGATCGTCACCTTCGCGATCTTCCACCCGGTGGCGGCTGCGGCCATCGCGGCCGTCCTGCTCCTGATGGGCCTGGCCGTCCTGGTCTTCCTCGCCCAACGGATCCGGCGCTTCCGGCGCCGGAGGTCCCAACGGCGGGAGGAGCGGCGGCTCGCCGCCATGGAGCGGAGCCCCCGCGCCCAAGCCCCGCCCGGCGGGTCGGAACACTTCTGACCCCGCTCGGTCCGCCCCGGCCCGCCTCCCGGTCGGGCCGGTCCCGGCCTGGCCCCGATCCGGTCGGAGGGGCCGGCTAGGCTCGCCCGCATGGCACGGATTGTGGTGATCGGCGCGGGTCTCGGCGCCATGGCGGCGGCGGCCCGACTGGCCGTGGCGGGCCACCGGGTGACGGTGTACGAGCGGGCGGGGACGTACGGCGGTGCGGTCGGCAGGTTCGAGCGGGAGGGCTTCGGCTTCGACACCGGTCCGGGGCTGCTCCACCTGCCCGCCGTCTACCGGGACCTCTTCGTGAAGACCGGCAGGAAGCCCCTGGAGGAGTGCGTCACCCTGACGCAGGTCGACCCGGCGGCGCGTCACGTGTTCGCCGACGGCACCCGCGTCGACCTGCCGAACGCCTCCCGGGCCGGCACGGTCGCCGCGCTGGACGCGGCGCTCGGCGCCGGCACCGGGGCGCGCTGGGGCGACTTCCTGAACCGGGCCCGCGAGGCCTGGGACCGGACCCGGCGCCCGCTCCTGGAGGAGCCGCAGCCGGCGGATCCGGCCCCGCTGGCCCGTGAGCCGTACCCGGCCGCGAAGGCGGGGCTGCTGCGCCGTCCGACGACGACGCTCGCCCAGATCGGTGCGCGGGAGCTGCGCGACCCCCGGCTCGCCGCCCTCCTCGACGCGTACGCGTGGTCGTACGGCTTCGACCCGGCCACCGCCCCGGCCGCAGCCGCCGTCCTGCCGTACATGGAGCAGACCTTCGGCAGCTGGTACGTGGGCGGGGGCATGCGGGCGCTCGCCGACGCGGTGCACGGGCGCTGCCGGGAACGACGGGTGGAGTTCGTCTTCGACGCACCGGCGGAGGAGGTGCTGGAGGAGGGCGGTCGGGCGGCCGGCGTCCGGCTGGCCGGTGGCGGGACCGTCGAGGCCGACCACGTCGTGTGGGGCGCTCCCGTGTCGGCGCTGCACCACGAGCGGGTCATCGGTCGGGAACGGGGCGGCCTGCTGCCGCTCCGGCGGACGGACGGCACCGGCCGGGTGACGGTCTGTCTGGCCCTGCGCGGTGCCCGCGAGGAGGGCGCGGCGCACCGGACCGTCGTGCACGGCGGGGACGGGCGACCGACCGTGACGGTGCTGCGGCCGGACGACCCGGTGCTGCGGCCGGACGCGGACCACGAGTCGGTGACCGTGACCTCGACCGTGCGCACCGACCGGGAACGGGACGCGGAGTCCTTCGCCGACCTGATGGTCGAGGCGGCCGAACAGGCGGTTCCGGGGCTCGCGGGGCGGCTGCTCTGGCGGCGGGTCCGCACCCCTGAGGACGTCCGGCGGGACACCGGTGCGGCCGAGGTGCCGGGACCCGCGCTCGCCGGGGCACACGGCCGGTTGCTCCCGGCCGCCAACGCCTCGCCGTTGCCCGGGCTGTACTTCGCGGGCGGTTGGTCGCATCCGGGCGGCGGGCTCGCCCATGCGGGCATGTCGGGCGCGCTGGTGGCCGGACTCGTCGTGGAGGGAGCGGACTTCCGCGGCTCCCGGTAGGGCGTCGGAGGTCCGGGGGACGCTTCAGTAGCGGTACTGCTGCTGCTCGTCCGGGTGCGGCTCGTAGCCGTGGGGCTGCGGGGGCTGCTGGGGCTGCTCGGTGTCGCGCTGTTGCGGGACCCAGACGCCGCCGGGCGGGGTGTCGTACGTGTAGGAGGGGGCGTAGGGATCGCCGTGGTACGGGTCGTACTGCTGGCTGTCCCCGCCCGGTCCGATGTACGGGTCGGAATACGTGGCGTACTGCTGACCGGTGCCGTCGTAGCCGTAGGTCGGCTGCTGCCCGTAGGAGGAGTGGTCGTACCCGGGCTGCGCGTAGCCGGACTGGTCGTACCCGGACTGGTCGTACCCCGGCTGCGCGTACCCGGACGCATAGGAGTCGTACCCCGGCTCGTAGCCGGGGGTGTCCGCGGTGTGGCCGGGGGCCGGGTCGGTGCCGTAGACGGCGTACTGGCCGGTGTCTTCGGGCATGGGCTCGGGCGCGTAGACCGCGGTCGTCTCGACGTCGGTCTCCGGGTGGCCGCCGTGGGGGGAACCGGGATGCCCGGCTCCGTCCTGGCCCGTGCCGTACCCGGCGTCCGCCGGACCGTAGTCGGCGTCCGCGGTGTCGTACGAGAGCCCGGTGACCTCCAGGGTGGGTCCGGCCGCGGCCGGCGGGCCGGCTTTGCGGCGACGGCTCGCACCCGGGGTTCCGCCGATCGCCCAGCCGGTGGAGAAGCCACGGCGGAAGGAGAGCGTCACATAGGTCTGGCCCACGGCGAAGGCGAGCGCCCCGACGACGATGACCGCGACCGAGGGCAGCAGGACGCCCAGGACCACGCCGAGGAAGCCGCTGAAGGCGAGGAGCCGCCAGCGCAGCCGCGCCTTGTACTGGAGGAGGACTTCTCCCAGCAGCCACAGTGCGACCACGCCGAACGCGATGTAGAGGACCGTCCACCCCATGTCCTGCCGCCCCTCTCCACGGTCACCGCCGCGGGTCGGGGCGGGTACGACCGGTCACGACTGCTGGTGCAGTCCGAGATTCTCGTAGATCTCGAGCGTCGCGGTGGAGCTGTTGAGCGTGATGAAGTGCAGTCCGGGGACTCCCTCGGAGAGCAGGCGTGCGCAAAACTCCGTCGCGAACTCGATACCGATGGAGCGTACAGCGGCCGGATCGTCCTTGACGGCGAGGATGCGCTCTTTCACATCCGCGGGGAAGGCGGCATTGCTCAGTTGGGGCAGCCGGTCGAGGGTCTTCACGTTCACGACGGGCATGACCTCGGGGATGATCGGGGTCTCGCAGCCCGCCTTCACGACGCTGTCGCGGAGCCTCAGGTAGTTCTCCGGGTCGAAGAACATCTGGGTGATCGCGTAGTCGGCGCCCGCGCGGCACTTGTTCACGAAGTGCCGCACGTCCGTGTCCCAGTCGGTGGACCGGGGGTGCATCTCCGGGAAGGCGGCGACGCCGACGCAGAAGTCACCCGACTCCTTGATCAGCTGGACGAGCTCGGCGGCGTACTTCACGCCCTCGGGGTGCTCGATCCACTCCCCCAGCGGATCGCCCGGCGGGTCACCGCGGACGGCGAGCATGTTGCGGATGCCTGCGTCCGCGTACTGCCCCAGGATGTTGCGCAGCTCGGCGACCGAGTGGTCGACGGCCGTGAGGTGGGCGACGGGGGTGAGGGTGGTGTCGGAAGCGATCTTCTGCGTGGCCTTGACGGTGCCGCCGCGGGTGGAGCCGCCGGCGCCGTAGGTGACCGAGACGAAGCTGGGGCCGACCGCCTCGACCCGGCGCATGGCGTTCCAGAGCACCTGCTCGCCCTTCTCGGTCCGGGGCGCGTAGAACTCGAAGGAGTACGACGTGCCGCCGGAGGCGAGGATCTCGCGCACCGTGCGTGCGCGGTCCGATCGGACGGATGCGGTACCAAGGGCCATACCGGCAGATTAGACGGGGTCCAGGGTGGCGTGGAAACCGTGTCCGAGTAATGGACAACTTTTTGGACACCCGCCCGGGCGGTTCCTACGCCTCGGCGCGCTCACGGACGCGCTTGGCGAGGGCGGCCGTTGCGGCTGCCGGATCGGCGGCCTCGGTGATCGCACGGACGACGACGATCCGACGGGCCCCCGCGTCCAGCACCTCGTCGAGGTTGGTCTCGTCGATGCCGCCGATGGCGAACCAGGGCCGGTCCTGCGCCAGGCCCGCCGCGTACCGCACGAGGTCGAGGCCCGGGGCGTACCGTCCGGGCTTGGTGGGGGTGGGCCAGCAGGGGCCGGTGCAGAAGTAGTCCACGCCGGGTTCGGCGACGGCCGCGGCGACCTCGGCCTCGGCGTGGCAGGAACGGCCGATGAGCACCCGGTCGCCGAGGATCGCCCGGGCGGCGGGGACGGGCAGGTCGCCCTGCCCGAGGTGGAGGACGTCGGAACCGATGGCGTGGGCGACGTCGGCCCGGTCGTTCACCGCGAGGAGCTTGCCGTGGCGGCGGGCGGCATCGGCGAAGACGGCGAGGTGGTCCAGCTCCTCGCCGGCTTCCATGCCCTTGTCGCGGAGCTGCACGACGTCCACCCCGGAGGAGAGCACGGCGTCGAGGAAGTCCGGCAGGTCGCCCTGGCGCTTCCGGGCGTCGGTGCACAGGTAGAGCCGGGCGTCGGCGAGCCGGGTGCGGGGCGTGGACATGGGTGGGTTCCCCCGTTCGTGCGCCGGCGCCGCGGCGTCCGACCCGTGCGGGGCGGACGCCGCGAGGCCTGCGGCTGGTGTTCTTCGGTGCGTGGAGGCGCCGGCACGCGCACGCCGGTGCCTCGGCATCGGCGCGCACGTGCCGGCGCACGGGTGCGTGCGCGTCAGACGGCAAGCGCCTGGGCGCGGCGCTTCACCTCCGTACCGCGATTCTCGCTGAGCGCCTGGGCGGGCGTGCCCGGCAGGCTCTCGTCCGGAGTGAAGAGCCACTCCAGCATTTCCTCGTCGGTGAAGCCGTCGTCCCGCAGCAGGGTCAGGGTCCCGGACAAGCCCTTGACGACCTTGTCGCCCTGGATGAAGGCGGCGGGTACTTGCAGGGCGTTGTTCGGTCCGCGGCGCACGGCGATGAGCTGGCCTTCCTTGACCAGCTGCCGCACGCGCGTCACCTCGACATCGAGCATCTCCGCGATGTCGGGCAGGTAGAGCCAGGCGGGGACGAGAGCATCGATCTTTACGTCAATCTCGGTCACGGGACAAGCCTGCCATCCCGGACTGACGGCCGGTAGTCGGGCCCTACCGCGCCGCCGCCTTCAGGGGGACGCCGGGGTCGGCGGCGCGCTCCGGGTCGACGGGCACGGCCGCCTCGATGAGCCGGCGCCCCTGCGCCAGGTCGCGGGGGCGGCCGACCGCGAGGAGGGCCACCGGCACCCCGTCCCGCAGCCAGAGCACGGACCAGGACGGGTCGGCGGGGTCTCCGCGCCACAGCAGTCCGTCGGCGCCCCCGTGGTGTCCCGCGTACTGGACGAAGCGTCCGAACTGCTCGGACCAGAAGTACGGGACCGGGTCGTAGGGCGCGTCGTCGGAGCCGGTGATCGCCGCGGCGACCGTGCGCGGGCCCTGGAGCGCGTTGTCCCAGTGGTGGACGAGGAGGCGCCTTCCGTAACGGGCCGAGGGGAAGGAGGCGCAGTCCCCGACCGCGTACACGTCGGGCAGGGAGGTGCGCAGGCGGTCATCGGCGGTGATGGCGCCGCCCGGGTCGAGGGCGATGCCGGAGCCGGTGAGCCAGTGCGTGGCGGGGCGGGCGCCGATGCCGACCACGACGGCGTCGGCGGGGATCTCCCGGCCGTCGTCCAGGACGACGCGGCCGGGCCGGACGGTGTCCACGCGCGCACGGGTCAGAAGGGCGGCACCGCTCTCCTCGTACCAGGCGGCCATCGGGGTGGCGACCTCGGCGGGCAGGACCCCGGCGAGCGGCCGGTCGGCGGCCTCGACGACGGTGACGGCACAGCCCGCCCCGCGCGCGGCGGTGGCGAATTCGGCGCCGATCCAGCCGGCGCCGACGACCACGACGGAACGACGCTGCTCCAGGACGGGGCCGAGGCGCACGGCGTCGTCGAGGGTGCGCAGCAGGTGGACCCCCGGGACGCCCTCGGTGCCGGGGAGGGTGACGGGGTGGGCGCCGGTGGCGATGACCAGGGTGTCGTAGGCGACGGGTCCGGACTCGGTGTCGATCTGGTGGTCGGCGGCGCGCAGTCCGGTGACGTCGAGGCCGAGGCGGAGTTCGATGCCGAGGTCTTCGAAGTCGACCTCGAAGGCGGAGCCCTCGGCCTTGCCGAGGAGGACCGCCTTGGAGAGCGGGGGTCGGTCGTAGGGCTGGTGGGGTTCGGCCCCGATGAGGGTGACGGGGCCGGTGAAGCCCTGCTCGCGCAGGGCGACGGCGGTCTGGACGCCCGCCATTCCGGCGCCGACGATCACGACGTGCTGCTGGGCCTGCTTCTGCTCGCTCACCCGCCCAGCTTATGCATCTGACGGTTCATCAGAAAAGTGAGGGGGCGGGAGGGCCTGTGGTCCTCCGACGGCGTCGGGCTAGTCTGACGGGCGTAAAGCACTCGCGGGAGCCCGGACGACCGGGCTGAGAGGGAGGCTGGGACGGCCTCCGACCGTACGAACCTGATCCGGGTCATGCCGGCGAAGGGAGGGGCTGGACGCCCATGCGTTCTTCCGATGTCCTCGTGGTCGGGGGCGGCATCATCGGCCTGGTCACGGCCTGGCGTGCCGCGCAGCGCGGACTGCGCACCGCCGTCGTCGACCCCGATCCGGGCGGCGGGGCCGCGCAGGTCGCGGCCGGGATGCTCGCCGCCGTCACCGAACTGCACTACGGCGAGGAGACCCTGCTCGGGCTCAACCTCGCCTCCGCCGCGCGCTACCCCTCGTTCGTCGCCGAGCTGGAGGAGCACACCGGCCACGACGTCGGCTACCGCGCCTGCGGCACCCTCGCCGTCGCGCTCGACGCCGACGACCGCGCCCACCTGCGTGAACTGCACGCCCTCCAGACCCGCTGCGGTCTGGTCTCGGAATGGCTCAGCGGCCGGGACTGCCGCCGCCTGGAGCCGATGCTGGCACCCGGCGTCCGGGGCGGGCTCCGGGTCGACGGCGACCACCAGGTCGACCCGCGCCGGCTGACCGCCGCGCTCCTCCTCGCCTGCGAACGGGCCGGGGTCGCCTTCCACCGCACCCTCGCGGAGCGGCTCGCGGTGGCGCGGGACCGGGCGCGCGGCGCGGTGCTCGCCGGTGGCGGGGAACTGGCGGCCGATCAGGTCGTCCTCGCCGCGGGCAGCCTCAGCGGACGCCTGGCGGGCGTGCCGGAGGAGGCGCTGCCGCCGGTCCGCCCCGTGAAGGGCCAGGTCCTGCGGCTCCGGGTGCCGACCGCGTACGCCCCCTTCCTCTCCCGCACCGTCCGGGCCGTCGTCCGCGGCAGCCACGTCTACCTGGTGCCCCGCGAGAACGGCGAGCTCGTGGTCGGCGCCACCAGCGAGGAACTGGGCTGGGACACGACGGTGACGGCGGGCGGGGTGTACGAGTTGCTGCGCGACGCCCACGAGCTCGTCCCCGGCATCACCGAACTGCCGCTCACCGAGACCCGGGCCGGATTGCGCCCCGGATCCCCGGACAACGCACCGCTGCTCGGCCCCAGCGCCCTGCCGGGCCTCCACCTGGCCACCGGCCACTACCGCAACGGGGTCCTGCTCACGCCCGTCACCGGCGACGCCCTGGCGGAGGTGCTCACCACGGGCGCCCTGCCGGACGAGGCACGCCCCTTCGCCCCCCGCCGTTTCTCTCCCGCACACCAGGAGCAGCCCGCATGAACGTGTCCGTGAACGGAGAAGCCCGCGAACTCGCGGGTCCCCTCTCCCTCGACGCCCTGGTCGCCACCCTGACCACGGCCCCCTCCGGGGTCGCGGCGGCGCTCAACGAGACGGTCGTGCCGCGCGGCGCGTGGGCCACGACGCTCCTCGGCGAGGGCGACCGGGTGGAGGTCCTCACCGCGGTGCAGGGGGGCTGAGCACGATGTCCGACGACGCGTTCGTCCTCGGCGGCACGGAGTTCTCCTCCCGGCTCGTCATGGGCACCGGCGGCGCCCCCAGCCTCGACGTGCTGGAGCGCGCCCTCGTCGCCAGCGGCACGGAACTGACCACCGTCGCCATGCGGCGCCTGGACCCCACGGTCCGGGGCTCGGTCCTCTCCGTCCTGGAGCGGCTCGGCATCCGGGTCCTGCCCAACACCGCGGGCTGCTTCACCGCGGGCGAGGCCGTCCTGACCGCACGGCTCGCCCGGGAGGCTCTCGGCACCGACTGGATCAAGCTGGAGGTGGTCGCCGACGAGCGGACCCTGCTGCCGGACGGCGAGGAGCTCCTCGCCGCGGCCGAGACCCTCGTCGACGACGGCTTCACCGTGCTCCCCTACACCAATGACGACCCGGTCCTCGCCCGGAAGCTGGAGGACGTGGGCTGTGCGGCGATCATGCCGCTCGGCTCGCCGATCGGCTCCGGGCTCGGCATCCGCAACCCGCACAACTTCCAGCTGATCACGGAGCGGGCGGGGGTCCCGGTGATCCTCGACGCCGGGGCGGGCACCGCGTCGGACGCGACGCTCGCGATGGAGCTGGGATGTGCGGCGGTGATGCTCGCGTCGGCGGTGACCCGCGCGCAGGAGCCCGTCCTGATGGCGGGGGCCATGCGGCACGCGGTCGAGGCGGGACGGCTGGCCCACCGTGCGGGACGCATCCCCCGGCGCCACTTCGCCGAGGCCTCGTCCCCCGTGCAGGGCCGCGCCCGTCTGGATCCCGAGCGCCCGGCCTTCTGAACCGCGCACGGCGGACCGGGCCGGCCGCGACCGCCCGGACGCCGACCGCCTGCGGTTCCCGAGGAGGGGGTGCCGCACGGGGCGGCGGGGGCGGGCACTCGTCACAGGTGCGCTGCAGTACCGACGCACCCGCGCGGGCGCCCCGCCCCCGGCTCGTAGACTCGACGTCGTGGACACGACCCTTCAGGACCCCCTCGTCGGGCGGCTGCTCGACGGCCGCTACCGCATCGACGCGCGCATCGCCGTGGGCGGGATGGCCACGGTCTACCGGGCCGTGGACACCCGTCTCGACCGCATCCTCGCGCTCAAGGTGATGCACCCCGCCCTGGCCGCCGACGCCGCCTTCGTCGAACGGTTCATCCGCGAGGCGAAGTCCGTGGCCCGGCTCGCGCACCCGAACGTCGTCGGCGTCTTCGACCAGGGCGCCGAGGGCGCGTACGTCTACCTGGCGATGGAGTACGTCGCCGGCTGCACCCTCCGTGACGTCCTGCGCGAGCGCGGCGCCCTCGCGCCGCGGGCCGCCCTGGACATCCTGGAGCCGGTGCTCGCCGCACTCGGTGCCGCGCACCGGGCCGGCTTCGTGCACCGGGACATGAAGCCGGAGAACGTCCTGATAGGGGATGACGGGCGGGTCAAGGTGGCCGACTTCGGCCTGGTGCGGGCCGTGGGCTCGGCGACCGCCGTCACCGGCCCGGTCCTGGGCACCGTCTCGTACCTCGCACCGGAGCAGATCGAGTACGGCACCGCCGATCCCAGCGCCGACGTGTACGCCTGTGGAGTCGTCCTCTACGAGATGCTGACCGGCGGCAAGCCGCACGGGGGAGAGACCCCGGGGCAGGTCCTCTACCAACAGCTGAACACCGACGTGCCGGCCCCCTCGGCCGTCGTCCCGGGGCTCGCCCCGGCACTGGACGGGCTGGTCGCAGCCGCCACGGCCCGTGCTCCCGAGGCCCGCCCGCAGGATGCGGTGGCCCTGCTCGCCCTGCTCCGGGAGGCCCGCGCCGGGCTCGATGACGAGCAGCTGGACGCACTGCCCCCACAGGCGCGTTCCGGCCCCCGGGACACCGCCGAGGACCGGACCAGCGTGATCGCCCGGCCCGTGCCCACGACGGCGGGCGACACCCCGTCGGTGCTGCACACCAACCGGCTGCCCGCCCCGGAAGCCCCTCCGGCGTCCGGGGCCGCCCGCAGGCTCCCGCCGCGCGGCCCCCTCCTCGTCGTCGCCGTCGTCCTGCTCGTCCTCGGCCTGGGCACCGGCGTCTGGTACATCAGTTCCGGCCAGTTCACCCGCGTGCCGGCCGTCCTGGGCCAGTCCGAGGCCGCCGCGACGAAGCGCCTCACCGACGCCGGTCTGGACGTCGGAACGACGAAGCGCGACTTCAGCGACGTGTACGAGCGGGGCACGGTGATGGCCGTCGACCCGGAGCCCGGCGAGCGCGTCCGGGGCAACAGCACGGTCACCCTCACCCTCTCCCGCGGTCCGAAGGTCGTGAAGGTGCCCAACCTCAGGAACCAACCGCTCGCGGAGGCGAGGCGCATCCTGGAGCAGGAGGGACTGGCTCCCGGAATGGTGACCCGTGCCTTCAGCGACTCCGTCGAGCAGGGCTCCGTGATCAGCACCGATCCCGAGCCCGGCACCGAGCGCAGCCCCGACTCGGCCGTCGCCCTGGTCGTGAGCAAGGGCGCGCCGATCGACGTGCCCGACGTCAGCGGCAAGACCGTCACCGAGGCCACGGCCCTCCTCCAGGGCGAAGGGCTCACCGTCAAGGTCGCCCCGGAGCGGATCAACTCGCCCGAGGCCGCCGGCACCGTCGCCGCCCAGTCCCTCGCCGAGGGCAGTCGGGCCGCCGGGGGCGACGTGATCACCCTGACCGTCTCCAAGGGACCGAAGCTCGTCGCGGTTCCGGACGTCACGGGGAAGACGATCGAGGACGCGCGGACGGCCCTGGAGGAGGAGGGCTTCCAGGTGGAGGTCAAGAAGTCCTTCCCCTACCTGGGCAACACGGTCGCGAGCCAGTCCGTGGAGGGCGGCGGAACGGCTCCCGAAGGATCCACCATCACCATCACGATCAAGGGACTGTAGAAACCCATGCGCAACCCCGTCGGCGGCCACGTCCCCGTGGCCGGTGGCCTCGCCACGACAGGCCTCGGCTACGCCCGCGAGCTCGGCGCCGAGACCGTGCAGGTCTTCGTCGCCAATCCGCGAGGCTGGGCCACTCCGGCGGGCAACCCGGCCCAGGACGAGCGGTTCCGGGAGGAGTGCGGGGCCGGGTCGATCTCGGTCTGGGTGCACGCTCCGTACCTGATCAACTTCGGGTCCCACACCGAGGCGACCGTCGAGAAGTCGGTGGAGTCCCTCCGGCATTCGCTGCGCCGGGGGCGGGCGATCGGCGCGAAGGGCGTGGTGGTGCACACCGGCTCGGCGACCGGCGGCCGGCCGCGCGAGGTGGCCCTCGCACAGGTGAGGGAGCGGATGCTGCCCCTGCTCGACGAACTCACCCACGAGGACGATCCGCACCTGCTGCTGGAGTCGACGGCGGGCCAGGGCTCCTCCCTCTGCTCGCGGACCTGGGACTTCGGGCCGTACTTCGACGCCCTCGACCGCCATCCCAAGCTGGGCGTCTGCCTCGACACCTGTCACGTCTTCGCGGCGGGGCACGACCTGACGGGCCCGAGCGGGGCGACCCGGACCCTGGACCTCCTGGTGGACGCGGTCGGGGAGGGGCGGCTGAAGCTGATCCACGCCAATGACTCGAAGGACGTGGTGGGCGCCCACAAGGACCGGCACGCCAACATCGGATCCGGTCACATCGGCGAGGAGGCGTTCGGGCGGCTGCTCCGGCACCCCGCCACCGATGGCGTGCCGCTGATCATCGAGACCCCGGGCGGCAAGGAGGGGCACGTCGCCGACATCGAGCTCCTGAAGAAACTCCGGGAGCAGCGGGGCTGACCCCCTTCGGGAATACCCCATGGGGGTATACAGTTGTCGTGGTCGACGGCAAGAACCGCCACTCGATGCCGGGGGGGCACACCCATGCAGCACGAAGCGCACGCACCGCACGACCACACCGACCACCAGGCACACCACACGGGACACCACGCCGACACCGGCAAGGCCACCTGGTCCACGGCCGCCCGGGCCACGCTGCACTGCCTCACCGGCTGCGCCATCGGCGAGGTCCTCGGCATGGTCGTCGGCACCGCGCTGGGCTGGGGCGCCGCCCCGACGATGGCGCTCGCGATCGCCCTGGCCTTCGCCTTCGGCTATGCGCTCACCCTGCGCGGCATCCTCTCCGCCGGGATCGCCTTCCGGGCGGCCTTCAAGGTGGCCCTCGCCGCCGACACCCTCTCCATCACGGTCATGGAGATCGTCGACAACGGCATCATGACCCTCTGGCCCGGCGCCATGGACGCACACCTCGACGAGCCGCTCTTCTGGACCGCGCTCGCCCTCTCGCTCGGCGTCGCCTTCGCCCTCACCGTTCCGGTCAACAAGTGGATGATCGGCCGCGGAAAGGGGCACGCAGTGGTGCACCGGTACCACCACTGAGCGTGCGGCGGGACCGACCGGAGCACCGGCGGGCGGTTCGGAGGGCTACAGCTCCGGACCGTCCCCCGGCTCCTCCTGGTAGGAGTAGCGCTGCTCCGTCCAGGGGTCGCCGAGGTTGTGGTAGCCCCGCTCCTCCCAGAAGCCCCTGCGGTCGGCCGCCATGTACTCGACGCCCCGGACCCACTTCGGCCCCTTCCAGGCGTACAGGTGCGGAACGACGAGCCGCAGCGGAAAGCCGTGCTCGGCGGTGAGCAGCTCCCCGTCCTTGTGGGTGGCGAAGATCGCGCCCTCCGCGGCGAAGTCGGCGAGCCGCATGTTGGCGCTGTAGCCGTACTCGGCCCACACCATCACATGGGTGACCTGGGGCGCCGGCGGGGCGAGCTCCAGGACCGTGCGGGCGGGGACACCCCCCCATTCGGCCCCCAGCATGCTGAACTTCGTGACGCAGTGCAGATCGGCCACCACCGTGGAGAACGGCAGGGCCGAGAACTCCTCGTGGTTCCAGCAGCGCTTGTCCCCGTCGGCCGTCGCACCGAAGACCCGGAACTCCCACCGGTCCGGCTTGAACTTGGGAACGGGACCGTAATGGGTGACCGGCCAGCCGCGCTGCAGCCGCTGTCCCGGCGGCAGATCCGGCGGAAAGTCCGGCGAACGATCCGGCTGACCCGCTTCCCGGTGTGCTCCGCTCTCCGGCTGACCCATGCCGTCCATGGTGACAGACGGCGAGCAGTGGTCATAACCAAGCGACCGTCAGGACGCGTCGATTGGGGCAACTCCGACTAAGCCTGCACTTACTGGACGCCCCTCTCAAGGGGGTGCGAGGATGCGATCATCCCGCCCGGTGACGGCGTAGACACGTAGCGTGGAAGGAGCCTCTGCGATGCAGGGCGACCCCGAGGTCCTCGAATTCCTCAATGAGCAGCTGACCGGCGAGCTGACGGCCATCAACCAGTACTGGCTGCACTACCGCATCCAGGACAACAAGGGCTGGACGAAGCTCGCCAAGTACACCCGCGAAGAGTCCATCGACGAGATGAAGCACGCGGACAAGCTGACCGAGCGCATCCTGATGCTCGACGGCCTGCCCAACTACCAGCGGCTCTTCCACGTGCGGGTGGGTCAGACGATCACCGAGATGTTCCAGGCGGACCGCCAGGTCGAGGTGGAGGCGATCGACCGCCTGAAGCGCGGGATCGAGGTCATGCGCGCCAAGGGGGACGTCACCTCGGCGAACCTCTTCGAGGAGATCCTCGCGGACGAGGAACACCACATCGACTACCTGGACACCCAGCTGGAGCTGATCGAGTCACTGGGCGAGGCGCTCTACATCTCGACCCTCATCGAGCAGCCGAGCTAGCCCCGGGACCGCCCGGGGCCATGCGGCTAGGCCGCTTCACCGAGCTCCGCGACCGCTTCCGGCGCCAGGGCCGGAACTCCCCGGTCCAGGAGCTCGCGACGCGGGCAGCTGCCCCGCCCGAGAATGGCTTGAATGCGACGGACACAGGAGCCGCAGTCCGTACCGGCCTTGCAGGCGGAGGCTATCTGGCGGGGAGTGCAGGCGCCCGCGTCCGCATGCTCCTTGACCTGCTTCTCCGTGACACCGAAGCATGAGCAGACGTACACGCGGTTCACCTCCCACCGGGATCCATAAGGCTAACCTAACCTTACCCGGCACCCCCAAGGCCCAAAAGACCCGGATGTGGAGATGGGGCGCGGATCACAACGATCCGCGCCCCATCTCCCTGAGGAGCCGCTCACTGGTTGCGGTACATCTCCGCCACCAGGAATGCCAGGTCGAGCGACTGGCTGCGGTTGAGCCGAGGGTCGCAGGCGGTCTCGTAGCGCTGGTGCAGGTCGTCGACGAAGATCTCGTCGCCGCCACCCACGCACTCGGTGACGTCGTCACCGGTGAGCTCGACGTGGATGCCGCCCGGGTGGGTGCCCAGCGCCTTGTGGACCTCGAAGAAGCCCTTGACCTCGTCGAGCACGTCGTCGAAGCGGCGGGTCTTGTGCCCGGAGGCGGCCTCGAAGGTGTTGCCGTGCATCGGGTCGGTGACCCAGGCGACGACCGCACCGGAGGCGGTGACCTTCTCGACCAGCTCGGGGAGCTTGTCCCGGACCTTGTCGGCGCCCATGCGGACGATGAAGGTCAGCCGGCCCGGCTCGCGGTCCGGGTCGAGGCGGTCGACGTAGGTGAGCGCCTCGTCCACGGAGGTGGTCGGGCCCAGCTTGATCCCGATCGGGTTCGCGATCTGCGAAGCGAACTCGACGTGGGCGTGATCGAGCTGCCGGGTGCGCTCACCGATCCAGACCATGTGGCCGGAGGTGTCGTACAGCTTGCCGGTGCGCGAGTCCGTACGGGTCAGGGCGCCCTCGTAGTCGAGCAGCAGCGCCTCGTGCGAGGCGTAGAACTCGACGGCCTTGAACTCGGCCGGGTCGGTGCCGCAGGCCTTCATGAAGTTCAGGGCGTTGTCGATCTCGCGGGCGAGCGCCTCGTAGCGCTGGCCGGAGGGCGACGACTTGACGAAGTCCTGGTTCCAGGCGTGCACCTGGCGCAGGTCGGCGTAGCCGCCGGTGGTGAAGGCGCGCACCAGGTTGAGCGTGGAGGCGGAGGCGTTGTACATCCGCTTCAGCCGCTCGGGGTCCGGGACGCGGGCCTTCTCGTTGAAGTCGAAGCCGTTGACCGAGTCGCCGCGGTAGGTCGGCAGGGTCACGCCGTCGCGGGTTTCGGTGCCCTTGGAACGGGGCTTCGAGTACTGCCCGGCGATGCGACCGACCTTCACCACGGGCACGGAGGCCGCGTAGGTGAGGACGGCGCTCATCTGGAGCAGCGTCTTGAGCTTGGCCCTGATGTGGTCGGCGGACACGGCGTCGAAGGCCTCGGCGCAGTCGCCGCCCTGGAGCAGGAACGCCTCGCCACGGGCGACGGCTCCCATCCGGGCGCGCAGCTGGTCGCACTCTCCCGCGAAGACGAGCGGGGGATACGACTCGAGGTCCGCGATCACATCGCGCAGAGCCTCGACATCGGGGTACTCGGGCTGCTGCGCCGCGGGCAGGTCTCGCCAGGTCGCCTTGGCGACGGCGTGGGAATCAGCGTTCACGGTCACCTGCACCACATTACGGGGTTCTTCGTCCGTTCCTGTCCCCTGCCCAGTGGCTGAGACGGGTGCCGGACTCGCCCCTGCGCCTTCTCGTGTTACTGAGCGGTGCTAGTCTCGGCCCCGTTTAACAAGAGCAAAGTCGATCACAGGGGTGGGTGTGACCCAGAGGCACCGTAGGGACCGCAAGAAGAAACGGCTCTTGTACGGAGCGGCGGCGGCGGTCGTCGCCACCGCAGCCATCGGCACCATTGCCGTCGCCTCTCCGGGGCTACTCGGCACGGGGGGCAAGGACGCGCCCGGCCGGGATGCTTCCCTTCAGAAACAGTTCGCAAACGCCGCGCGCGAATTCGACGTTCCGCAGAGCGTGCTGATGGCGGTGTCGTACCAGCAGACCCGGTGGGAGTCGCACGACGGCGAGCCGAGCACCACGGGTGCGTACAACGTCATGGGGTTGACGAAGGTCGACCCGGAAGACGTGCAGCAGAAGGTCACCGAAGAGCAGATCGACCACTTCAACGGTTCCGGTCGCCCGGAGATCGAGGAGACCTTCGACCGCGAGGAGGTTCGACGCGCACTGGAGAAGGCGGCCGTCGACACCGACGACCCCAAGCTCCACACCCTGGACAAGGCCGCCGAGCTGATCGACAGCTCCACCGAGACCGTCCAGAACGACACCTCCGAATCCATCCGCGCCGGTGCCGCGCTGCTCGCCGACTACCAGAAGCAGGCGGGCGCCGAGCTCTCCGACGACCCGGGCGACTGGTACCCGGCCGTGGCGCGCTACAGCCAGTCCCCCGAGGAGAAGGGCGCCGAGCTCTTCGCGGAGCGCGTCTTCGAGTCGATCGAGAAGGGCGAGCGGGCGCTCACCCTCGACGGCGAGCACGTCTCCCTGCCGGCCGACCCCTCGGTCGAGCCGGTCAAGCCGGCCAACGTGCCGCTGGCCGCGACCTTCGCGAGCACCACGGAGACCCCGAGCCCCGAGTGCCCCTCGGACCTGAACTGCAACTTCGTTCCGGTCCGCACGGACCCCTCGAACCCCGACAAGCGCAACTACACCCTCGGTGACCGCCCCGGCCAAGGCGTGGACATCCGCCAGATCGTCATCCACGACACCGAAGGCGGATACGACGGTTCGCTCGCCGCGCTGACCGACCCGAACGTCCCCGGCAGCGCGCACTATCTGATCCGCGCCTCGGACGGCCTGGTCACCCAGATGATCGAGAACAAGAACCTGGCGTGGCACGCGGGCAACTGGACCCACAACATGCACGCCATCGGCGTGGAGCACGAGGGCTTCGCCATCAAGGAGGGGAGCTGGTACACCGAGCCCCAGTACCGCTCCTCCGCCGAACTGGTGAAGTTCCTGGCGGACAAGTACGACGTGCCGATCGACCGTGAGCACATCATCGGTCACGACGAGGTGGCGCTCCAGACGGACGGCCGCGTCTCGTCGCTGCACTGGGACGCGGGCCCGTACTGGGACTGGAACCACTACATGTCGCTGCTGGGCGCCCCGCAGGGCGACCAGGGCGCGGGCGGCCTGCTCAGGAAGGGGCAGGTGGTCCGGGTGGTCCCGCCGTTCACCACGGCGAACCAGCCCAAGCTGACCACCGGGGGCACGGCCGTCCCGGCGCGTCCGTCCAACTTCGGCTACCTGTACACGGAGCCCTCGACGAGCGCGACGACACTGAAGGACCCGTACTTCACCTCGGCCTGGTCCGAGGGGTCCAACTACGGCAACAAGGTCCGCGCCGGCGGTCTCTACGTCGTCGCCGAGGCCAGCAACAACTGGACCGCCATCTGGTACGCGGGCCAGATGGGTTGGTTCTACAACCCGGGCGGCCAGTACACCGTGCCCGTGCCGGACGCCACCGTCGTCAAGGCCGCCTCCGGTTCGGCGAAGGTCTTCGGCCGCTCCTTCCCGGAGACCGCCGCGTACACCGCCGCCGGCCTCTCGGCTCCGGGCGACGAGAACGACCCGCTGTCCAAGTTCTCCCTCGGTGAGGGCCAGGCCTACGTGAAGGCCGGTCCTGCGGTGAAGGGCGACGACTGGTTCGGCTCCGCCCAGAAGAACGTCATCGGCTCCACGCTCTTCGTGCCGATCCGCTACCACCACAAGATCGTCTGGGTGAAGCAGAGCGAGGTCACGGAGGCCCCCTCCGTCGCCCCCGTCCGCACGGACAACCGCTACGACCTCCTCGCCCGTGACGGTTCCGGCATCCTCTGGCAGTACCAGGGCACCGGCGACGCTTCCGCTCCGTACCTGACCCGGTACCGGGTCGGCAGCGGGTGGAACGCCTACAACGCCATCACCCCGCTCACCGCCTTCCGTGCCGACGGCGTCGGAAACGCCGTGGCCCGGGACGCCTCCGGCGTGCTCTGGCACTACCAGGGCAGCGGCAACCCGTCGGCGCCGTTCAAGCCGCGCACGAAAGTCGGCGGCGGCTGGCAGGTCTACCGGCAGATCGTCGGCGTGCGCGACGTCAACGGCGACGACGAGCCCGATCTGATCGCCGTCGACTCGTCGGGCTTCCTGTGGTTCTACAAGGGCACCGGGAACACCGCCGCGCCGTTCGAGCCCCGGGTCAAGATCGGATCCAGTTGGAACGTCTACGACGCGATCATCGGCACCGGTGACCTGACGGGTGACGGCAAGCCCGACATCATCGCCCGCGACACCTCCGGCGTCCTCTGGTCGTACAAGGGCACCGGCAGCTCCACCGCTCCCTTCGCCTCCCGCGTCAAGGTCGGCGGCGGCTGGCAGACGTACGACACCATCGTGGGTCCGAGCGACCTGTCCGGTGACGGCAAGGTCGACCTCGTCGGCCGCGACGCCTCCGGCGGCCTCTGGTTCTACAACGGCACCGGCAGCTCCACCACGCCGTTCACGCCCCGCGTCAAGGTCGGTTGGGGCTGGCAGATCTACAACCTGATCTTCTGATCTCGATCGGCAGCCCGCTGTGCCTCGGGGCCGGGTCCACACCGTCCACGGTGTGGACCCGGCCCCGCTTCCGTGCTCCGCTGGGTTACAGTGCTCGCATGTACGCGTCGCAGATCCAGAACTGGTGGTGGACCGCTCATCCGGCGGCCCACTGATCACGCGTACACCGACAGACACGCGAAGGCCGCCCGAGGGGCGGCCTTCTTCGTGCCCGGGCCGTTCCTCTCCTCTCTCCCCGGAAGGAACGACCCCATGGACCTCTCCCGCCTCCTCGACGAGTCCTGCCCTCCCTTCGCCCTGCTGCGCCGACGCACACCGGGCCGCGACCACGACACCGTCGAGGTGCTGATCGGCCGGGTCCACGAGGCCGAACGGCTCGCGGACCTGCCCGTGGGCGCACTGCCGACGCTCGCGCTCGTGCCCTTCCGGCAGATCCGGGAGCGCGGTTTCGACGTGCGGGACGACGGCACGCCGCTCTCCGTGCTGGTCGCCGACGAGGTGCACGAACTGGCGCTCGCCGAAGCCCTGGCCGCACTGCCGACCCACGAAGTACGGGTGGAGGGCGGCGGCTTCGACGTCTCCGACGAGGAGTACGCCGAGACCGTGCGACGGGTCATCGCGGAGGAGATCGGCTCGGGCGAAGGGGCGAACTTCGTGATCCGGCGGACCTACACCGGGGAGATCCCGGGCTTCGGACGGGCCGATGCGCTCGCCCTGTTCCGGCGGTTGCTGGCGGGCGAGCGGGGTGCGTACTGGACCTTCGTGGTGCACACCGGGGAGCGGACGCTCATCGGGGCCAGCCCCGAGGTGCACGTCCGGATGTCGGGCGGCCCCGGCGGGCGCGAAGCGCTCTCCGTCGAGGGTGGTGGTGGGCGACGGGCAGAAGAAAACAGCGGGCGCGAAGCGCTCTCCGTCGAGGGTGGTGGTGGGCGACGGGCAGAAGAAAACAGCGGGCGCGAAGCGCTCTCCGTCGAGGGTGGTGGTGGGCG
>NZ_JBHYMK010000001.1:0-7519 GCF_042743065.1 Streptomyces sp. NPDC058872 | reverse complement strand
CGACGGGTGGGAGGGACCGTCGTGATGAACCCGATCAGCGGCACCTACCGCTACCCCGCCGGGGCCGCGCCGACCGTCGAGGACCTGCTCGCCTTCCTCGCCGACCGCAAGGAGACCGATGAGCTCTCCATGGTGGTGGACGAGGAGTTGAAGATGATGTGCACGGTGGGCGACATGGGCGGCGTGGTGATCGGACCGCGGCTGAAGGAGATGGCCCACCTGGCCCACACGGAGTACGAGTTGCGGGGCCGCTCCTCGCTGGACGTGCGGGAGGTGCTGCGGGAGACGATGTTCGCGGCGACCGTGACCGGTTCACCGGTGCAGAACGCCTGCCGGGTGATCGAGCGTCATGAGACCGGCGGTCGCGGCTACTACGCGGGGGCGCTCGCCCTGCTCGGCACCGACGACAACGGGGCGCAGACGCTGGACTCGCCGATCCTCATCCGCACTGCCGACGTCGCGGCCGACGGACGCCTCCGGGTGCCGGTCGGGGCCACGCTGGTCCGGCACTCCGATCCGGCCGGCGAAGTGGCCGAGACCCATGCGAAGGCGGCGGGCGTGCTGACGGCGCTCGGGGTGCGGGAGGGCCGGGCGGTCGACGTCGACGCACCGGTGGCGTCGCGGCTCGCCGATGATCCCCAGGTGCGGGCCGCCCTCGACGCCCGACGGGCGGACCTCGCGCCGTTCTGGTTGAAGATGCAGGGCGGGTCCTCCCCCGTCCGGACGGGGGAGGCGGCCGGGGGACGGTCGGCCGAGCTGAGCGGCCACGCGCTCGTGGTCGACGCGGAGGACACCTTCACCGCGATGTTGGCCCACGTCCTGCGCGCCTCGGGCCTGGAGGTCTCGGTCCTCCGCTACGACGAACCGGGGCTGCGGGAGCTCGCGCTCGCCCACGAGGGACCCGTCGTCCTCGGCCCCGGCCCCGGGAACCCTTCGGACGCCGCCGACCCGAAGATGCGCTTCCTGCGCGGTCTGACGGCGGAGCTCGTCCGGGAGCACCGCCACGGCCTGCTGGGCGTCTGCCTCGGCCACGAGTTGATCGCGGCCGAACTCGGCCTGGACATCGTCCGCAAGCGGACCCCGTTCCAGGGGGCCCAGTTGCGGATCGACTTCTTCGGCCAGGAGCAGACGGTCGGCTTCTACAACAGCTTCACCGCACGCTGTGACGACCGGACGGCGATGGAGCTGGCACTGCACCGGATCGAGGTGAGCCGGGACCCGGAGACGAGCGAGGTGCACGCCTTGCGCGGACCGGGCTTCGCCGGGGTGCAGTTCCACCCGGAGTCGGTGCTCACCCGGGAGGGTGCCGCGCTGACCGCTTCGCTCCTCGCCGGCGTGCTCGTCTAGGGCGCCGCCGGGGGCACGCCGGCTCCCGCGCGCCTCAGGAGACCCTCGGCACCAGGACGTTCTCGCTGCGCCGTCCGGCGGTGTAGTCGAGGACGTTCTGGACCGTGGTGTCGATGATCTGGCCGACCGCGTCGGTCGTGTAGTAGGCCTGGTGGGAGGTGACGACCACGTTCGGGAAGGTGACCAGGCGGGCCAGGGTGTCGTCCTCGACGACCTCCAGGGACTTGTCGAGGAAGAAGAGTCCGGCTTCCGCCTCGTAGACGTCGAGGCCGACCCCGGCGAAGCGGCCGGCCCGGAGTTCGACGACCAGGGCCTCGGTGTCGATGAGGCCGCCGCGGCTGGAGTTGACCAGGATGGCGTCGTCCTTCATCGACTTCAGGGCGGCGGCGTCGACGATGTGCTGGGTGGCGGGGAGCAGCGGTACGTGGAGGCTGACGAGGTCGGCCTCGGCGAAGAGCCGCTCCTTCTGGACGTACTCCATGCCGAGGGCGACGCAGGCGGGGTTCTCGACGATGTCCCAGCCGAGGAGGTTCATGCCGAAGCCGTGGGCGATCCGGGTGAAGGCCTCGCCGATCTTGCCGGTGCCCAGGACGCCGACGGTGCGGCCCCGCAGGTCGCGGCCCATCAGTCCGTCGAGACGGAAGTCGAAGTCACGGGTCCGGTTGGAGGCGCGGACGATGCGGCGGTTGACGGCGGTCGCGAGGGTCCAGGCGAACTCGGCCACGGAGTACGGCGAGTAGTACGAGACCCGGGAGACCGTGAGGCCGAGGCGCTCGGCGACCTCCAGGTCGATGTTGTTGAAGCCGGTGGAGCGCTGGGCGATCATCTGGGTGCCGCCCGCGGCGAGGGTCTGTAGGACCCGGTGGTCCAGGATGGCGTTGACGCTGGTGGAGACGACCTCGTAGCCGGCGGCGATGGGGGCGGTGTCCGGGGTGAGGAAGACGCCCAGGCAGCGGACGTCGTGGTGTTCCGCGAAGGCCTTCTCGATGAGTGGCCTCTCGTCCGCCTGCACGCCGAATGCCAAGATCTCCACGACAGTCCCCTCGATGCGGTGATGGGCCGTATCTGCACGCTATGCGCGAATATACGGCCCGTCGTCCCGGCCGGCTGCCTCAGAGGTCGTCGAGGCCGCGCTCGATGGCGTACCGGACGAGCTCCACCCGATTGTGCAGCTGGAGCTTTCCGAGGGTGTTCTGCACGTGGTTCTGCACCGTGCGGTGCGAGATGACCAGGCGCTCGGCGATCTGCTTGTAGCTGAGGCCCTTGGCGACGAGTCGGAGGACCTCGGTCTCGCGTTCGGTCAGGCGGGGGGCCTCGGGCTCGTCGGCGCCGACCGCCTGGACGGGTTCGGAGGCGAGGCGTCGGTACTCGCCGAGGACGAGACCGGCCAGGCCGGGGGTGAAGACGGGGTCACCGACTGCCGTCCGCCGGACCGCGTCGATCAGCTCCTCCGTGCTGGCGGACTTGAGGAGGTAGCCGGTGGCTCCGGACTTGACCGCCTCCAGGACGTCGGCGTGCTCCCCGCTCGCCGACAGGACGAGGACGCGGAGGCCGGGTCGTGCGCCGACGAGCTCCTTGCAGACCTGGACGCCCGGCTTGATCGGCAGGTTCAGGTCCAGGACGAGGACGTCCGGGCCGGCCGCGAGGGCGCGGCGCACGGCCTGCTCGCCGTCGCCGGCGGTGGCGACCACGTCGAAGTCCGCCTCGGCCAGGTCGCGGGCGACCGCGTCCCGCCACATCGGGTGGTCGTCGACGACCATCACCTTGATCCGCTGCTCGCTCACTTCTGTCCTGCCTTCCCCCGTGGAACCTTCAATTCGACTTCCGTGCCCTGTCCGGGGACCGAGATCAGCTCGACCGTGCCGCCGAGGTCCCGCAATCTGCCCCGGATGGAGAGGGCGACGCCCATGCGGCCCTCGCCCTCGGCCTGTGCGAGGCGGCCCTCCGGGATGCCGGGGCCGTCGTCCCGGACGGTGACGACGACCTCGTCCGGCCAGTCCTCGATCAGGATCCACGCCCGCGCGGCCTCGCCCGCGTGGACCCGGACGTTGTCCAGGGCGGCGGCGACGGCGGCGGCCAGCTCGCGGGCGACGGGCGGCGGCAGCAGGACCGGGGCCCCCGGCTCGGAGAGGGTGATCCTGGCCCCGGCGCGCGGGGCGAGCAGGCCGCGGAGGTCGAGGGGGCCGTCGTCGTCGGGTTCGTCGTCCACGTCGACGACCCGGACGACGGCGCCCTCGGACTCGTCCTCGGAGACGAGGCTGGGCCGGGTGAGCCCGCCGGCGACGAGGGTGCGGAGGGCCACCTCCTGCTCGCCCGCCATCCGTCCGAGTTCGGCGGCCTCGCCGCCGAGCGCCGTGCCGCGCCGCTGCACCATCGCGAGGACTTGGAGGACCCCGTCGTGGATGTCGCGGGCGAGCCGCTCCCGTTCCCGGTTCGCGGCTTCGATCTCCAGGGCGCGGGCGAGGGTGCGCTCGGAGGCCCGGGCGACCTCGACGACGTAGCCGATGGCGATGGAGGCGACCCAGACGAGGAGCACGTTGTGGAGGGTGTCCCGGCTGGGGTGGCCGCGTTCGACGATGTTGGCGACGGCGACCAGGGAGGAGGCGACACCGGCCCAGCGCCAGCCGCCCTTGATCGCGTACGCGAGGACGGCGCCGGCGGTCCATATGGACGGCAGGGTGGGACCGTCGACCGTCTGGGCCTGGGCGTCGGCGAGCGGGGTGAGGAGGATGCCGATGAGGGCGATGGCCAGGTCGACGCCGAGGAAGCGCTTGGTGCAGCTGACCGCGTTCGCCACCTTGGGCAGGGTGGCGAGGGTCCAGCAGCAGAGGACCGCCAGGTAGACGACGGCGATCCAGGGTCGCTCGTAGCGGTCGCGACCGAACGCGAACAACAGGACCGCGTAGACCATCGTCAGCACGCGGTAGCCGGTCAGCGCCCGCCACAGCGGCTGCTCGACCGACATCCGCACGACGCGCTCGCGCTTGGCCATCTCCCCCACCCCCGGACGTCCCCCGTGGGGGACTTAGGCCCCGGACTCTTCCCGAGCGGCGATCTCGGCCTTGACGGCCGCCTTGGCCGCCTTCTCCGCCTCGGCGATCTGGCGCTTGGCGGCGGTGGCGTAGATGTCGACGTACTCCTGCCCGGAGAGCTTCATGATCTCGTACATGACCTCGTCGGTCACCGAGCGGAGGATGAAGCGGTCCCCCTCCATGCCCTGGTAGCGGGTGAAGTCGAGCGGCTTGCCGATCCGGATGCCCGGGCGCATCAGCTTCGGGACGACCTTGCCGGGCGGCTGGATCTTCTCGGTGTCGATCATGGCCACCGGGATCACCGGCGCGCCGGTGGCGAGCGCGACGCGCGCCAGACCGCCGGGCTTGCCCCGGTAGAGGCGGCCGTCGGGCGAGCGGGTGCCCTCCGGGTAGATCCCGAACAGTCCGCCGCCCTCGATGACCTCGATGCCGGCCTTGATGGCCGCCTCGCCCGCGCCGCGGGCACCCGAACGGTCCACCGGGAGCTGGCCGACGCCCTTGAAGAAGGCCGCGGTGAGCTTGCCCTTCACGCCCGGGGTGGTGAAGTACTCGGCCTTGGCGATGAAGGTGACCTTGCGGTCGAGGACGGCGGGCAGGAAGAAGGAGTCCGAGAAGGACAGGTGGTTGCTCGCGAGGATCGCGGGTCCCTCGGCGGGAATGTTCTCCAGGCCCTCCACCCAGGGTCGGAAGGCAAGCTTCAGGGACCCTCCGAGGGAGAACTTCATTGCGCCGTAGATCAACTCGCCGTGCCTTCCGTGTTGTCGTCGCCCTGACTTTATCCCCTACCGCCACACGGCCCCCGCTACGGCCCTGGTCGGTGTCGGTCCGGTCGCGTACCGTGAGGGTCCTTCCCCATTTTTCCGTCGCTCCGGCGCACCCGAACACGCCGAAGTCGCAACGAACAGGAGACCCCGGTGCCGGTCCTTCCCGGAGCCGAGCCGTACCGCCACGAAGGCGGAGAGGTCGGCGTCCTTCTCTGTCACGGATTCACCGGTTCCCCGCAGTCGATGCGGCCGTGGGCCGAGTACCTGGCCGCACGCGGCCTGTCGGTGTCGGTGCCGCTGCTGCCGGGCCACGGCACCCGCTGGCAGGACATGCAGCTCACCACCTGGCACGACTGGTACGCGGAGGCGGACCGGGCGCTGCGCGAGCTCCTGGAGCAGTGCCGGACCGTCTTCGTCTTCGGCCTGTCCATGGGCGGTGCGCTGACGCTGCGGCTGGCCGCCCAGCACGGCGACGCGGTGCGCGGCATCGTCCTCGTCAACCCGGGGAACAAGGTGCACGGACTGGCCGCGCACGCGCTGCCGGTGGTCCGTCACCTGGTGCCGTCGACCAAGGGCATCGCCAGCGACATCGCCAAGGAGGGCGTGACCGAGGTCGGCTACGACCGCGTGCCGCTGCACGCGGCGCACTCCCTGCGCAGGCTCTTCCAGACCGTGGACGCCGAGCTCCCCCAGGTCACACAGCCGGTGGTCCTGCTCCACAGCCCCCAGGACCACGTGGTGCCGCCGGCCGACTCCGCCCGGATCCTCTCCCGCATCTCCTCGACGGACGTCAAGGAGGTCCTGTTGGAACAGAGCTACCACGTGGCGACGTTGGACCATGATGCGGAGCGGATCTTCGAGGAGAGCCTGGCCTTCATCGAGCGTCTCGCCCCGGATCTGGTCGACGGGAAGGGGAGCAGGAGCGGTGGCTGAGCAGCAGGACGGCGGAGACCGGGATCCGCAGCCCATCGACGAGGAGGCGGCCTGGGCCGCGATCGTCGCCGGGTACGGCGAGGAGCCCGCGGATCCGCCGGGGGCGAAGCCGTACCGGCCCGTCGAGAACCTGCCGCTGCCCGAGCCGGAGGGCCCCGAAGCCGAGGAGGGGGCCGCCGGGGAGGTCCGGCCCGTGAAGGGCACCCCCTGGAAGCCCCGGCCGACGGCTCCGGCGCCCGGTGGGTCCGCTCCGGAGGAGGACGAGGCGGACGGGTCCCCGGAGGCCGGCCCCGAGCGGCCCGCGCCGGGCAGCTCGATCGTGTTCGCGCCCGGGGTGCGGCTCGGCGGCCCGCGGGACTACTCGCCCGCCGAGCCGGGCGACGGGGCGGACGGCGACGAGGGGCACTTCGTCCCGCCGGAGCCTCCCCCGCTGCCCGAGGCGGACACGACGACCAAGTTCGCCTGGCTCGCGGTCGTCGGCGGCCCGGTCCTGATGCTGCTCGCCGTCCTGCTCCAGTGGGACATGACCTGGTGGCTGACGACGCTCTGCGTGGGCGGCTTCCTGGGCGGCTTCGTGACCCTGGTCGCCCGCATGAAGCACGACGACGAGGACGACGACGGATACGACGATCCGGGGCGCGGGGCGGTCGTCTAGGCCGCCCTAGCAGCCCGCGGGGATCCGGACCGCCGCCAGCACCGGGAGGTGGTCGGTGGCGGTCCGCAGGTCCCGCGGGTCGAGGTCCACGGGGACTCCGCAGCCGAGGAACTCGACGCCCGGGGTCGCCAGGACGGCGTCGATGCGCTGGTGCGGGTCGGCGGGGGTCGAGGTGTGCTCGCCGCCCCAGGGCCGGACCGCCCAGCCGTCCCGGAGCTCCTTCGTGAGGCGGGTGAAGGCGGGCCCTCCGGGCCGTTCGTTGAGGTCGCCGGCGACGAGGACGTGCGGGGCGCCCAGGGCCGCGACCCGGTCGAGGACCATCCCGGCCTGGGCGTACCGCTCCTCCTGCCGCAGGCTCAGGTGGCAGCTGATCAGTCCGACCCTGGCCCCGGCGAAGCGGACGACGGCGGTGGCGAGGCCGCGTCGGTGCAGGCCGGGCGTGAGCGGCAGCAGCACGTCCTCGGTCCTCTCCACGGTGGCCCGCAGGGAGCAGAGCAGGAGGGGGCCCGCCGCGGTGGCGCCGCCGGTCAGGACGACGAGGTCGCTCTTGGCGGCGAGCCGGGCGGCGTGCTTGCGCCAGCGGAAGAAACGCGGGGCCTCTTGGACGAAGACCAGGTCGGGGGCGCAGGCGCGGATCACCCGGGCGAGGGCGTCCTCGTCGTCGCGCATCGAGCGGACGTTGTAGCTCAGGACTCGGAGGACGGCCGAACCATCGCTCTCGGTGCGGGAGTTGGGCAGCTCACTGATCACCATGACGGCCAACATACGACGACCGCCCGCCGTGTCCG